>JAFUPS010000075.1 GCA_017481085.1 Clostridia bacterium
CAACGTCGAGTATACCGCCACGGCGAGTGATACGGCGGCCAGCTCCTCCTTTGGTTTGGAGGATGTGGATACGGTTGACCTGTATCTGACGGTTAAGCTGTTCGACCACTCCGAGATGGAGCCGCTTAACGACATTTTGGACGCGGTGGCTCCCGGCGATACCAAGCCGCTGAAGGAGAAATTCAACCAGTTGTATCTGGAGCTGGAAAAGGCTCGCGACGGCAATTATTACGGCCTGACCTATGGCGGCGGTGTGTTGAGTCTGGTGTATAACAAGCAGATGTTTGAAGAAGTCGGCATTAAGCAGACGCCCCGCACCACCGACGAGCTGGCAGCCGTTTGCGATAAGCTCGCACGTGGCGGCAAAGTACCGCTGGCTCACTTCAAGGATGGCGGCTACTGGTCGTTCATTGGTGAACTGTGGTTTGCGCAGGCTGACGGTCTGGACTACTACCTCAACAATTTCTACGCCTGCACCGATGAAAAGGGTGTGAGCCCGAGCATTGACGTGATGCTGGCAGACGATGGCCGCCACAAGGTGCTGAAGGCTTATGAAAAGCTCATTACGCCGGACTACGTGATGGCCGGTTCCAACTCCAACGACCACGTGACCGTGCAGACGCAGTTCCTCAACGGCGGTGCGGCGATGATGGTCAACGGCTCCTGGCTGTCTAACGAAATTGAATCTTTCGTTACTGTGGATAACGTCGTCATGATGCGTATGCCGGTCATCTCCTCCATCACGGATCGTCTGGAGACCGTTAAGACCGACTCGGCCCTGCGCCGCGTGATCTCCGCGATCGACAGCATCACCGATGGTGAAAAGACCGAAGCCGATTACAAATCGGGTGACAACTACGTCGTGGACGGCACGACCGTCTCGGCTGCCGACTGGGAGATCCTGGTGGAAGCCCGCCGCTCGGTGGCTACCAACTTCGCAGGTGAAGTCGGTTACATCCCGACCTACTCCAACGCCAAGGACGGCGCCAAGAAGTTCCTGCAGTTCATGTATTCCGACGAGGGCTACAAGATCTATACCGATACGCTGAACATGGTGCTGCCGCTGTCCTTCTGCGATGCGGACGTGGATACCTCCACCTGGAACTCCTACGAGACTACGCAGTATCAGCTGCTGAAGGAAGCGACCGCGCACATCAGCCGCTACAATTCCGGTCAGCACGCCATCTTCACCGACGGTGGTGCTTCGACCTTCCCGGTGAGCTACTCCTTCCTGCCCAAGATGTGCTCCAAGAACTCGGATGACCGCAAGAGCGCCGACGAGGTCTGGGCAGATGTCATGGCCTTTACTAAGGATAACTTCGAAAACACCTGGCTTGCTAACATTAAATAATCAACAGGGAGAACGAACATGAGAAAAGCATTGAAATGGGCAGCGGTCTGTGCCGCTGCTGCGGTGCTGGTTTGCTGCTTCCTGGCGATGCCGGTTTCGGCCGGTGTGAGTACGATCGTGCTCGACACCTCCTCGCTTGAGGAGGGTGTCGATGCCACCGTCTGGAACGATCCGGAAGGGGATCTGATTGCCGAAGGCGGCGTGCTCACGTTTCCGAAGGAAAGCACCGAATACACCCGTTTGATTTCCAAGTCGATGGTGAAGATCTCCAAAAGCCACGATGTGTTGCTGGAGGGAAATTACCGTCTGACGCTGAACGCCATGCCGGATAAAGGCGAGTTTATCATGGCCTTTGGTATGGGTAGCATCGAAAGCTATGTCGGTGACATGGATAACCTCGAGGTGGCACTGATCAACGACGGCGGCATTAAGCTGGCTGTGCGTGCCTTTGAGGAGACCGGTGTCCCGATCGAGATCGTCGCACCGACGGCTATCTCGGCGCGTGTTGGCAGTACCGTGACGGTGAAGGTCACCGTGATGGTCGATGGCACCGTCACCGTGACGGCAGCCGGCAAGAAGGTGAGCGGTAAAGCGCCCTTTACGCCGGAAGGCTCGGTCGGCTTCCTGCAGACCGGTAGCTGCGGCGTGACCGTTTTGGATATGAACATCACGTCTTACCGCTGCGAGGAGCCGGAAAACTCCAACTTTACCGAAACGTTTGATAACGATCAGTTCAACGCCAACCTGCTGTTTTCCAAGGGTAATGGTTCGTCTTATTCTGCCAGCTACGTCGGCGTGGAGCCGTACGAGGGCAACGACGTGCTAATGTTCTACAACGCCGGCCCGTCGGTCATCGGCACCGTGCAGATGTATTCCAACTTCGAGATCACCTTCGACGTGCCGTATCTGCAGCGCACCGAGGTGGTGACCGATGCCGGTACGTCGCTTAAGGCGACCTCTCTGTGGATCGGCGTTAGCTACGGCGCAGACGTCATTGACGGTAACGTGTTTGGCTATGAGGACGCGGCAGATATGGTCTACTTTGACCGTGATTCGCAGGTGCGTTCACTCGGTATGAATGGGGTCGTGGCCGGTAGCGAGGCATATCCGTTCTTTTCCGAAGAGGAAACGCGGCCGTTCTCCTGCATGCTTCGCATGGAGGATGCTCACGTGACCGTCGGCATCAAATGGATGGATGAGAAGGAGTTCACCATCATTGGTGAATATGACCGTAACGACTTGATCACGCCGACCGGTTACGTGCAGATCTGGACCTGCGGTCCGTCCAACTTTGCTATTGATAACATCAAAATGACCAATCTGGATGCCAATCCGCAGACGGTAGAGGTGGAGTTCAAATCCAACAAATTCCGCGTGCCGGACGATTTCGATTACGATCCCGATTCGGAGTGGGTCTACCGTCCGACCGAGGCCGGCACGGAGACGTTCACGCTGGAATGGTATTACATTCTGCCCATCGCCAGCTTGGTGGTGGCGGCGATTGCCGTGGTCGTGACTGCGATGGTTGTAAAAGGCAAAAAGAGAAAGGAGAGCGCACCCAATGAAACAACAGAAGCTTAAGCGTGTTTTGTGCGGTCTCCTGGTGGTTTGCTTGCTGGTAAGCTGTGCCGGCATGACCGGTTGCTCCGGTGCCACCTCCGCGGCGGTAGAGCCGATGGAGCCGGAGGAGGTCAACACCTTGACCTTCGATCTCAGCGGCGGTAAGGACGTCATGCCGATCTCCGGCTACTACAGCCCGGCCCGTTCCAAGTATTTCTACAACGGCGAATCGCAGCCGGATATGATCACCGATGAATATTTCAAGATGATCGCCGAAAGCGGTATCAACCTGCTCAACCAGAGCTACGTTGATTACAATGCCTATCCGGATGACGTGTTTGCAACGCTCGATCTGGGCGAGAAGTACGGCGTTGGCATTTTTGTCAACGATCCGATCGTCACCAGTGCGCTGGGTGAGAAGACCATGTCTTTGGCGGCCATGGCCGAGCGTGTGTCGGAATATGCCAACCACCCGGCTTTCTGCGGTATGTACGGCTGTGACGAGCCGCAGTGGCACGGCTTCTATCTGGGCGACGGCACGCGTACCATCGACATGTATGCACCTTCCATGCAGCGCCTGGCGGAGCTTGGTATCGTTGTTTACGCCAACGCGTTGCCGGATAACTTCATGGATGACGGCGGCGTGAAATACACGGCCTATTTAAACGAAATGCTCGATAAATTCCAGTCCCCGTATCTGTCGTTTGACGCGTATATGTGGGATGCAAATTACCCGGGTCTGTCTCGCTATTTCTACAACCTCGGCATCAACCGTCAGGTCGCGCAGGAGCGCAACCTGCCGCTGTGGTCCTTCATTCAGTGCGGTAGCCAATGGAACGACAGCATGAGCCGTTTCGATTCCGTTACGCCGTACTACCCGGACGAAGGTCAGTTCCAGTGGTCGGTCAACGTCAACCTGGCCTACGGTGTGCAGGGTATCGAGTACTTCACCATCATCCAGCCCAACTACTTTGCATGGGCAGAATCTGAGCCGTTTGATTTTGAGCGAAACGGTATGATCGGTGCGTGGGGTAACAAGAATCGCTGGTACTACTATGCACAGACGGTCAACAAGCAGATCGCTGCGGTGGACGAAGTGCTGATGCACGCCAAGAACAAGGGCGTCATCGTCACCTCCAAGCAGGGCCAGATCGATAACGCGCTGTCCTCTGCCATTCTGGAAGGTGAGAGCTGGCGTGAGCTGGTGAGCGTTGACGGCGATGCGATGATCGGTTGCTTTAACTATCAGGGTAAAACGGCGCTGTATGTAGTCAACTACGATTACGAATATGCGCAGGATATCACTCTGCACTTCAATAACAAGCACAACGTGTCGGTCACCTACGATGCGGAGACCGCGCACTACAACGCGAAAGACCTCACGCTGAAAATGCAGTGCGGCCGCGGCGCGCTCGTCGTGTTTGATTAATTTGTTCCCCTTTTGCGAACATTCGTGAATCAGATAAATGAAGGAGGTCACTTATATGAAGTTTACCAAATCTTTCAAAGTGGCGATATCTCTGCTGTGCGTGATGGCGATGCTCGTCAGCTCGTTGCTCACGTTTACGCTGCCGGCGGCAGCGACAACAGCCTCTCCCTCGGAGGTCCCCACTGATCTCACTGAGATCACCTGGTCGGATTACGGCGTTGTCGGTGTGCAGAGCGCTGACAAAAACGGCACCTATGCCGGCGATATCAACGGCACGTTGATGTCCGGCTATGTGTTGCATTCTGCCGCTAACCAGATCCGTGTTGGCGGTACGGCGGATCTCAACTACGGCGGCGGTGCCGGTGACTGGGGCGGTCTGATCTACCGTCCGCACCCCGACAACGGCAGTGTGACGCTGGTTATCGAAGGCAGCGTGGCAATCCCGGGCTGGTATATTGAGGTCGGCGCCGAAAAGGTGGGCATGACCAACTTTGTCGGTCAGGAATACCTGCTGCAGCAGTCCGTTGAATTTGTGGATAACGATGGCGACGGCGCTGCCGACGACCTCAAGCTGGGTATCTGGATCAACGGTGTGATGATCGCGCCGCATGCGCTGAATGCTGTTGGCGGCTTGGCGGCTGACGGTTACGTGTATCAGAACGACATGGCCTGCAATTTCGGCAGCTTGATGCTGGCATATGCCACTATTGTGGGCGGCAGCTCCATCACGCTGCGCGACGCCAAGCCGTTTCCGGATGACCTGACGGTATACGGCCTTGGTAATATGACCAACTACGGCGCGGCCCATGAGATCGTCCTGGGTCAGCCGATCAAGTACACCGGCGGCTATTATGCCTACAATATGAGTGACGCGTCGGCGGTCAACAACACGATTTTTAATGCCGATATCAGCATTCCGTCGGCGGCGAGTGGTGTTTACAGCCGTTGGTTTGACGGCACCGGTAACGGTGGCTGGCACGGTCTGCAGATGCGTTTGGATGCCGGCGGTTCGCTGGTATTTGAAAACGGCGAGAGCGTTAAGTACAATTCTACTGAGAACCCGAACGGCTGGTATATGCTCAGTCCGTCGCTCTTTGGTCTGGACACCTTTATCAACAAGCAGTTCAACCTGAAAATGGCGATCACCGACCGCGCGGATGACGGTACTTCCGCTACGCTGACGGTGTGGATCAACGACTACTTTGCATTTGAGGTGGGCCTTGTCGGTACTACTGCCAACGCAATCGGCTCGTGCATGGTGCCGTGCTCTGACGCTACCGGCAACACGGCGTTGGATACCTATGCTACCTCCAAGCCGATGGCTTCTACCGTTCCGGCGTTCCAGGAACTGACGTGGGCGGACCTCGGCCTGACTGATGGCGACTACGGCTCTGCCACCGGTCATAGATTCGGCAGCTATGTGTTGGCGAACGACGAGTATGACTACGAGTCGCTTCATGAGACCGTGTTTAACGGCTACGTGACCTTCCAGGGCGACGGCGATATCCGCTGGGTCGGCTATGACGGCTGGCAGGGCATGCTCATCCAGGCACGCCCGGACGGTTATCTGGAGATCAACAACAGCACCTATGGCACGGCCTATTCGCAGCTTTACAAACCGGCATACTTCGGTTTGGAAGGCACTACCTTCATTGGCCGGGAGCTCAACATCAAGATCAGCACCCAGATCGATGGGGATAACTTCACCTTCGGTGTGTGGGTCAACGATGTGATGGCCGGTGACTATTTCACGCTGGCTAAGGGCGGTACGCCCGGCTCCGGTATGGGTATCTACGACCGTGGCAGCGGCGCAGTTATCTCGATCCGCTCGGCCGATAAAACGACCTTTGTCAGCGATCTGACCGAGATCTCCTGGGATGATTTCGGTTTGGCTAATGCTGCTACAGCGGTTAACGGTACGACCTACACTGCTTCGGCTATCGAGTCGATGAACAATACTATCTTCAACGGCGACGTGACCATGCCGGAAGGCATGCAGTTGCGTTATGCCGGCTCTTCCGAGAATCCGTGGGCGTCCATGGAATTCCGTGTAGCGGGCGGCCAACTGTTCTTGTGCTCCGATACGGGTGTGTTTACCAATGCGTTGCACGATCCGGCGAAATTTGGTTTAACGACCTTTGCAAATACCAAATTCAACCTCAAGATCGCGCTCACCGATATGGCAGACGACGGCTCGACCGTCACGGTCACCGTGTGGGTGAACAACATTGCGGTCAGCCGCTCCACCTTCACCAACGGCGCCGGCTACACCGGTTATACGCCGAAGCTGATCTTTAACGGTACCGGTGCGGTGGTGAACGACGCGTCCAAGCCGATCACCGTTCCGGTGAAGGAAGAGCCGGTCGTGGAGACGCTTCCGACCGATTATACCTATCTCTATGCCAGCGACTTTGGCATTGCCAACGGCACTTACGAGATGGCTGACAGCTCGTATGTCGGTCATACCGGTTCGCTGGATGCGGCGCTGGGTATGCCCACCATCGACAAGGCGATCCTGCATTTTGAGGAGATCAGCTTTGCAGCCGGTCAGGTGCACATGAACTTCTTCGGTCCGAGTCAGGACGAAGGCTTTAAGCTGCTGGCTGATGGCGGCACGCTGACGCTGACCTCCGGTTATGGCCACATCATTGCCAACAACGGCTATTCCAGCATCATCTTTGACGATGCTATTGCCGGTGTTGACGTGGTGGGCGGCACC
>JAFUPS010000076.1 GCA_017481085.1 Clostridia bacterium
AACTTGTTGCGATGATAGGCGATATCGGCGGTGAAATAGGTGGGGTTGCCGTTTTGCCGCACCAGCACGTCATCCTTAAGCTCCAGCTTGTCGATATCGGCCTGCGATTTGCCCTCGGCCAACAGCTTGGCGGTGAGCACCTCGGCGTTTTTATACCACAGCGCGCCCTCTTTTTCGTAGGTCAACCCTTTCTGCGTGAGAATATCAATGATCTCCTGCAGCTCGCCGCTCTTGTGGATCTCCGATTCGTTAAACCACTTGTCGTACACGATGCGGTATTTTTCCAGATCGGCGTGCATTTTGTCGATGTTCAGCGGCAACGCAAACGCCACCAGTGCCGCGCGGCGTTCTGCTTCCGGCTTTTCCAGATACGTGTCGCCATGTACCTCCGCAAAGGCGGCGGCGCGTTCTTTGATATCGTCACCGTGGTAGCTGTCCTCCGGCAGCTCCACCGCATCCTCGCCGCGGAAGATCTGCTGATAGCGGATATCCAGCGACAGACCGAATTTTTCAATCTGGTTACCGGCATCGTTGACGTAGAACTCGCGCCACACGTCGTAGCCGGCGGCATCCATGATGGCCGAAAGGCAATCGCCCAGCGCGCCGCCACGGGCATTGCCCATGTGCATAGGACCGGTCGGATTGGCAGAGACGAACTCCACCATCACCTTTTCGCCCTTGCCGTAATCGCTGCGGCCGTAGGCATCGCCCTTTTGCAGCACCTCAGCTACCGCCGCACCGTAGTAGGCAGGGGAGAGGAAGAAGTTGATAAAGCCCGGGCCGGCGACTTCGGCTTTTTCCAGGTACGTACCGGCGAGATCGAAATGCGCCGCCAGCGCATCGGCGATCTGGCGCGGCGCTTTGCGCAACGCCCGTGCGGAGACCATTGCCACGTTGACCGAAAGGTCACCGTTTTTGCGGTCGGCCGGAATTTCCACTTTATAAGCCGGCAGCTCTGCCTCCGGCAGTTCTCCGGCGGCGACAGCGGCGGTCAGCGCCGCGGTAATGCAGGCGCGCAGTTGTTGTTCAGCGATTTGAACGGTAGTCATAATTGTTTGGCTCCTTACGTTTTTACATCGGTCTGGCGGTGATGACCATGCGGTGCTCCGCCGGGTCGGTCGGACCGTAATACATGAGATAATGCAGCTCCCAGCGGTAGATGCCGTCTTGCAAGCTGTGCGTATATTCCAACAGCTCCACGTCCATGGTCAGCATACCCTCCGGCATGCGGAAGCTACAAGGGTTACGCGTGCCCGGCTCCAGCAGCATAGCGGAGGATACCGGCCCGTTGCGCAACACGGACATGACGTTTGGAAACGCGCGGATGACCACGTCGGTCACCGAGCCGTCAACGTCCTGCTCCTTATATCGCAGTACGTTGAGGGGGGAGAGCTGCTCCAGCACCCCTTCGACCTCCACACCGACCGAGTCGGTCTGACCGTCCATGGTGATGCAATTGTTCAGTGTGATCCACACCTTCAGCGTGTTATTCATGTGTTTCCCTCTTATGCGGCGGTGGTCAGTTGTGCGGGAAATTCACGATCGACCCGGCCGCCTGCACGGTGTAGTAATACTCCTTGTTGCGTGTGCCGATGAAGTAGGTGGTGTTGACCAGCGAGACGTGCGCTTTTACCGTTTTGATAAGTTGTCCGTCCTTGCCGGTGAGCTCCACGCACACCTGCGGATAGACCTCACCCTCCGGATATTGCATGAACATCCGTGCCGAGGCGCCGTCCTCAAACGTGGCGGTAAATCCGGCGGCGGCTTTTTCCGCCCAACGGCTGTATGCGCCGGCTTCCGTCTGCGGAATGTAATACAGGCGGTTGTAAACCTGCATATCCTCTGCCGGGACGGTGGTCACTTCATAAAATCTGTCCATGAGCGTCATCCTTTACTGAAATCTAAAAGTTCAAGCCCCTTGTTGTGTTGTTCCGCCCAGGCGATGTTCCATTCGCCGGAGAACAACAGCAGCTTGTTGCCGCGCATATCCTGCACGCGGCGCGTATCCGAGGTGAGGTCGAGCGTTTTGGGGTCGATGCTCTGGTCGGCCAGCCAGCGCGCAAATTCGTAGGTTAGTGGCTCCATGCGCACCTCGACGTTGTATTCGTTTTTCAGACGATAGTCAAGCACTTCAAACTGCAGTTCGCCCACCACGCCGACGATGACTTCCTCCATACCGCCTTCCAGGTCACGGAAGATCTGGATAGCGCCCTCCTGCGCGATCTGCGTGATACCCTTCACAAACTGTTTGCGTTTCATGGTATCCAGCTGCCGCACCAGACGGAAATGCTCCGGCTCAAAGGTGGGGATGCCCTCAAACTGCACCTTTTTGGAAGGGGCACACAGCGTGTCGCCGATGGAAAACAGGCCCGGATCGAACACGCCGATGATGTCGCCGGCGTACGCTTCTTCGATCACCTCGCGGCTTTCGGCCATAAGCTGCTGCGGCTGCGAGAGACGCATTTTCTTTTGCCCCTGCACGTGGTACACTTCTTTGTTGGCCTCGAACTTGCCCGAGCAAATGCGCATAAACGCAATGCGGTCGCGGTGTGCTTTGTTCATATTGGCCTGGATTTTAAACACAAATGCCGAGAACGCCGGGTCGAACGGATCGATCTCGCCCTCCGGCGTAGAACGCGGCAGCGGCGGCGGTGTCATTGCCAGAAAATCGCGCAGGAACGGCTCTACACCGAAGTTGGTGAGCGCCGAGCCGAAGAACACCGGCGTCAGCTCGCCGCGCTGTACGGCATCGAGATCAAACTCGCTGCCGGCGCCGTCAAGCAGCTCCATATCCTCCATCAGCTTGTCGTGCTGGGTGGGGGAGAGCAAGCCGTCCTCCTCCAGCGTGGCGTACTGTGCCGTGGCCTCGAACTTGCCGGCGGTGGTTTCGGAGTTACCGGTGAACACCGCAATGCGCTCGGCGGTGCGCTCGTACACGCCGCGGAACTCTTTACCGGAGCCGATGGGCCAGTTGACCGCATAGGTCTGGATGCCGAGCACGTTTTCGATCTCTTCCAGCAGATCCAGCGGATCGCGCGAATCGCGGTCCATCTTGTTGATAAAGGTGAAGATCGGGATATGGCGCATCACGCACACTTTAAACAGCTTTTTGGTCTGGCGCTCCACACCCTTGGATGCATCGATGACCATGACGGCCGAATCCGCCGCCATCAGCGTGCGGTAGGTGTCCTCCGAGAAATCCTGGTGACCGGGAGTGTCGAGAATGTTGATGCAAAAGCCGTCGTATTCAAACTGCATGACGGAGGACGTGACGGAAATACCGCGCTGTTTTTCAATCTCCATCCAGTCGGAAACGGCGTGCTTCATATTGCGTTTACCCTTGACCATACCGGCCGTGGCGATCGCGCCGCCATACAGCAGGAATTTTTCGGTCAGGGTGGTTTTACCGGCGTCGGGGTGCGAGATGATCGCAAAGGTCCGGCGTCGTTTGATCTGTTCGTCGAGTTCGGGCATGTGACAGCCTCCATACATAAAATTCCACCCTATATTATATACGAAATCCCCCTGCAATGCAAGGGGATTTTTCGTTCTTTATATCTGCGGCGATTTCAGGAATTCCCGCCACCATTTAGCGCTGTCCTTCAAGACGTAGTTGCCGCCGCCGACGGGCGTGTGCACCATGCCGAAGCGGAAGCTGTAGCCGGCCGACCACTCAAAGTTGTCCAGTAACGTCCAGGCATAATAGCCGCGAACGTCGATGCCCTCGGCGAGTGCCTTACCCAGCCATTCCAGAAAGCCTTGGTAATAGCGGATGCGCATAGGGTCGTGCAGCACAGTTTCGCCGTTTTCGGTGACGGGCTGCTCGTCGATGCCCTGAGTGCCGTTTTCGGTGATGTAGATCGGGATCTGCAGGCCGTAGTCATCGGTGAGAATATGCAACGCATCATAGATGGCTTTCGGGTAATATTCCATGCCGTTATCCATATAATTGCCGCCGGCATGCTCCACGTTTTGGCGGGCAGCCTGTGCGCCGTCGGCGCAATCGACAACGCGGTTGTAGCAGTTAAGGCCAAAGAAATCCAGCGGCTCGGCGATGGACGCCATATCGCCTTCACGGATATCCGGCATGGCGTTGTTCTGCTGCATAAATTCGAGCAGCGCCGGGGAGTAAGCACCCTTAAACAGCGGATGCAGATACGAGCGGTACGCCTTTTCGTTTTCCAGCTCTGCCAAGCGGATATCGTCGGCATTGTCCGGCCGGGCCGGGTGATGATGCCAGAGATCCACTACGATGCCGATCTTGTGTGTGTCGTCCTCACCAAAGTGCGCGCGGAAGCGCCGCACCGCCTCACCGTGTGCCAGCAGCAGATGATGGTTGGCAATGCGCCCATCGCGTTCGCCGCCGGTGCGTCCGGGGGCAAACCAACCGGGCCCATACCCCACGTAGGTGGCGATCGGCTCGTTGAAGGTGGTCCACAGCGGCACGACGTCGCCGAAATTCTGCAGCAGCACGTCGGCGTATTCGCCAAACCACGATACGATATCACGGTTTAAAAATCCGCCGCGGTCGTCCAGCGCTTGCGGAAGATCCCAATGGTACATGGTGGCGTTGGGCGTCAGGCCCAGCCGTAGCATTTCGTCAATGGCGCGTTTGTAAAAATCCAACCCCTTTTGGTTGGGCTTGCCAGTGCCTTCCGGCAAAATACGCGACCACGAAAACGAAAACCGATGCGATTGAAAGCCCAGCTCTTTTATCAGCGCCAGCTGCTCAGGATACCGATGATAGTAATCGCACGCCACCGCTGGTGTATCCCCGCCGGCGATCTTGCCGGGAATTGCCGAAAAGGTATCCCAGATGCTGGGCGAACGTCCGTCCTCGCAGGCAGCGCCCTCGATCTGCCCGGCAGAGGTGGCAACACCCCACAGAAAATCTTTAGGAAACGTAAACATAACAGCACCTCAATCGGATCAAATCACACCATTCCATGCCAGCACCACCAGCAGCGCGGTGAGCAGCACAAACGCACTCACCAGCGTCAGCCACAGCGTGATGCGGCGATTTTTGGGAGCACCGGTGCTGGGCGGCAGCAGCCGTGCGGCACGCAGGGCGGTGACCAGCGGATTGTACAGCATGAGCGTCAGCGCAGCGTTGGCAACGCCCTGCAGCAGATTAAACGGCAAAAACAGCGGCAACAGCATCCCGACCACCGCGCTGCGGTCAACGTGCATATACAGCGGCGTGACCAGGTAGTTCCACAGCAGCATCAGCCCGGTGGTGGCTACCACCGCTACCGCAAGACCGACGATAGCACCGCCCACCGTACGCCGCTTGGTGTAGACAAAGGACGACACGCACGCAAAACCGGCGGTGGTGAGGATATTCATGATCAGCCCGATCCAGGCGGTGTCGCTGATGCCGGTGACCAGCTCCAGCACCGCTACCGTGACAGACATCGTCAGCGCCGCAACCGGCCCGAACAAAAAGCCGCCGATGGCCACGATTACGCTTTTGGGATCGTATTTGAGAAAACTGACGCTGATACCCGGCAAAAAATGGGTGGCGACCGCCAGCGCATAGGCAATGGCGATGAGCATCGCCATCACGACCAGCCGCCGTGTGCGTGCCGACCGTTCTGTTACAGACATATCAAACACTCCTTTTCATTTCTCGGGAAATGAAAAAGCCCCACCGCACGGTGGGGCATGGTGTGACCGTATCACACACTTCTTTCATCCGGACTGTAACCGTCGGCTTTGGAATCTCACCAAATCAGTCACGCCGATGGCGTGAGTCGCGGGCTATACCATTGCGAGTTCGGCTCGCTTATGGTTATACCGCCGGTGGGGAATCGCACCCCGCCCCGAAGCTGTTGTAGGTATTATATCACCGATACCAGCCGCTGTCAATGGGGAAGAAAGTGGTTGCGAGTGTATACGAGAAACGCTGCCGGCCGGCGTCTTCCCTACATCTTCACTTTTCACTATTACGTATTACTTAATAAAAAAATCCCGGCCGTGCGGCCGGGATTTTTTTATTTGAACATTACAGCTCAGCGAAATACTTGATGGTGCGGACCATCTGGCTGGTGTAGGAGTTCTCGTTGTCGTACCACGACACGACCTGCACCTGATAGGTGTCGTCGTCGATCTTGGCGACCATGGTCTGGGTGGAATCGAACAGCGAGCCATAACGCATGCCGATCACGTCGGAGGACACGATATCGTCGGTGTTGTAGCCGAACGACTCGGAAGCCGCCGCCTTCATCGCCGCGTTGACCGACTCCTTGGTCACGTCGTTGCCCTTGACGACAGCCACCAGCAGGGTGGTGGAGCCCGTCGGCACCGGCACGCGCTGAGCAGAACCGATCAGCTTGCCGTTCAGCTCCGGAATGACCAGGCCGATAGCCTTAGCAGCACCGGTGGAGTTCGGCACGATGTTCTGAGCACCGGCACGAGCGCGGCGCAGGTCGCCCTTGCGGTGCGGACCTTCGAGGATCATCTGGTCGCCGGTGTAAGCATGCACGGTGGTCATGATACCGGACTGGATCGGATAAGCGTCGTTCAGAGCCTTCGCCATCGGGGCCAGGCAGTTGGTGGTGCAGGAAGCAGCCGAGATGATCTGATCGTCAGCGGTGAGGGTGTTCTCGTTCACGCTGTACACGATGGTCTTCAGATCGTTGCCGGCCGGAGCGGAGATAACCACTTTCTTGGCACCGGCGTTGATGTGAGCCATCGACTTATCCTTGGAGCAGTAGAAGCCGGTGCACTCCAGCACGACGTCCACGCCCAGCTCGCCCCACGGGCACTCGTTAGCGTCTTTGATCGCATAGATGACGATCTTCTTGCCGTCGACAACGATGTAGTTGTCTTCGCCCTCACCCTCGTGGAAGTCCACGGTGTGGCCCATGTTCAGGTAGTTGCCCTGGGCGGTGTCGTACTTCAGCAGGTGAGCCAGCATCTTCGCGCTGGTCAGATCGTTGATCGCCACAACTTCATAACCCTCGGCACCGAACATCTGACGGAACGCGAGGCGGCCGATACGGCCGAAACCATTGATTGCTACTTTAACAGCCATTGTTAAAACCTCCAATAAATTTATTTTCATGGATACTCTTATTGTAGTCCAAAAACCTGCGTTTTGCAAGTGATTTTTTGATTTTTTAGCAATAAATCGTACTTTTGTTACTGATATCCAAATTTTTTAGGCGAATTTTCGGCGGGGCTTGGTAGTTTGACGAACAAAAAACACACCGCTGCCACGTTGCTTAGACATGGCATCGGCGTGCAAGTGTTATTCGTCGGCGGACTGCTCTTCGCTGAGCAACTCGCGGATCAGCCGGTCGGCGACCGGCGTGGGGCTTTCGGGAGAAAGATCTTCGGGGGAAAAGAGGTTGAACTCGGCGTTGTCGTCCTCGTCATCCTCTTCGTCCTCCGGCTCAAGGGTGGGCTGCTCACGGTAGAGATACACGGTCATGCCGAGCGCCAGCAGACCGATGGCGAGATCCACTACACCGGCGAGCTGGCTGGCGTTAAACGATTCTACGTCCCCAAGCAGGTGCATCCCAAGCCGCGTCAGCGGCGAGCTGATGCCTACCATAGCCGCCACCGAAGCGTACGCACGCATAGCCTTGGCGGAGGGCGGTGCTACGTCTGCCGCATACCGCGCCAGCGCCAGCAGAAACAGCATGAGGAAGATGAGCATGAAGAAATCGTAAAACGAGCGTTTGGCGTTGGTGGCGCTGGCATAGGAGAGCTCATACCGTGCCAACCGGCACCACATCCACAGCACCGGTGTCAACGCACCCAGCCGTTCAACCAAGGTCAG
>JAFUPS010000077.1 GCA_017481085.1 Clostridia bacterium
GCTGACCTCTATCAGTCCGCGAATATACACCGCGTCGCCGTATTCCCGGCGGCGCACCGCATCGGCTTTGGCGGCGAGGTCTGTGGCGATCTGCGGCGAAAACGCCTTCACCACCGCGGCATATTCCTCTACGGAAAAGGGCCGTGTCCCGAGCTCGCGCAACAGCTTAATCATGGCTGATCACGTTGGAATACGCCGTTTTGACACTCACGCCGGGCAGACTGCCGATCTTGCCGGACAGCGCAGCAATGGTATCCTGCGGTGCATCGATCGCAACGCTGATGACGTGGATATCCTTCTCCCGATACGGCACGCCCATCCGGCCAATGATATACGGACCGTAATCATGCAGTAAGGCGTTCAGCGCCTCCACCGCATCCGGGTCTTCCACGATAATGCCCATGACAGCCACTCGCGTTTCCATCGTATTACTCCTTCCAATAAAAAATGCCGTACCCTGGCAGGGTACGGCCTTGGTTGCTGATGTTGGCCCTTTCCGTCGGACGAAACGTCCTTCTGTCAGGAACTATATTATAATCGGTATCTATAAAAAAGTCAAGGGGTGATTGTTGACAAGTGCGACCGATTTGATTATACTGAAAACAGAAAGGGAGTGGAGTATATGTCCGAACTGAAGGAAGATTGGAAGATCGTGGGTAAAGAGGCTCTTGCCACGTTGGAGGATACCGGCCGTGTGCTGCTCCGGTCGCTGCAGGTCGGCGCCCAAAAGCTGGACGCCTGGCTCAACGAGGAAGTCGGCAATAAGTAACCGTAAAGCAGGGTATTCCCTGCTTTATTTTTTGCTTGCTTTACAGGGGCAGGTGTGCTATAATGTTTTGCGGATTTTAAAGGAAAGGTGTTGTGTGACACAATGCAGAAATTTCAAATGACGACGCCGCTGGTCGAAATGGACGGCGACGAGATGACCCGCGTGCTGTGGAAGGAGATCAAGGATAAGCTGATCCTCCCGTTTGTGGACCTCAAAAGCGAATATTACGACCTCGGTCTGGAATATCGCGACGAGACGGACGACCGTGTGACGGTGGAAGCCGCTGAGGCTTGCAAGAAATACGGCGTGGCGGTCAAATGCGCCACCATCACCCCCAACAAGCAGCGCGTGGAGGAATACAACCTCAAGCAGATGTGGAAAAGCCCCAACGGCACTATCCGCGCTATTCTGGACGGTACGGTGTTCCGTGCACCGGTCATCGTAAACGGCATCACCCCCACCGTTTCCACCTGGAAAAAACCGATCACGCTGGCGCGTCATGCCTACGGCGATATCTATAAAAATACCGAGCTGAAAGCACCGGCAGGCTCCAAGGCCGAGCTGGTGGTCACCGCACCGGACGGTACGGTCACCCGTGCAGATATCCACAGCTTTACCGGCGACGGTATCGTAATGGGCATGCACAACACCGACGCTTCCATCAGCGGCTTTGCGCGTGCGTGCTTCCGCTATGCGCTGGATACCAAGCAGGATCTGTGGTTCTCCACCAAGGATACCATCTCCAAGGTGTACGACCACCGCTTTAAGGATATCTTTGCCGAGATCTACGAAAACGAGTTTAAGACCGAATTTGAAGCGGCGGGTCTGGAATATTTCTACACGCTCATCGACGATGCGGTGGCGCGTGTGGTGCGCTCGGCCGGCGGCTTTATCTGGGCGTGCAAGAACTACGACGGTGACGTGATGAGCGACATGGTAGCCACGGCGTTTGGCTCGCTCGCCAGGATGACCAGCGTGCTTGTCTCGCCGGACGGCAAGTATGAATACGAAGCCGCCCACGGCACGGTCACCCGCCACTACTACAAATGGCGTGACGGCGAAAAGACCTCCACCAA
>JAFUPS010000078.1 GCA_017481085.1 Clostridia bacterium
CGCGCCAGCTTCAGCACCGTTTCCAGCGGCGGCATCGACTTGCCGTTTTCGTATTTGTTGTAGGTCGTGCGTTCTACGTTGACCATCTGCGCCACCTGCACCTGCGTGTAGCCGTGCGCCTTGCGCAATAACCGCAGCCGTGCGGCAAAGGTTTCCTGCACCGAAAACGGACCTGCCATCGCTGTCACCGCCTTTCTTTAGGTCGATTATAGCACACTCCCCGCCCGATTTGCATATAGTGTGCATATTCTTCACATTTTATGACGTTCTATGTAAGAAAATTTCAAATCCGGCAAAAAACTTCTTGACTAAACTGCCGCAGTTTGATATAATAGGCAGGCAATCAGCGATATGCTACTGTGGCTCAGCAGGTAGAGCAGCTCACTCGTAATGAGCAGGTCGTCCGTTCGAATCGGATCAGTAGCTCCAAAATCGGCAAACCTCTCCGTGGGGTTTGCCGATTTTATTTTTTGCTTTTGCGCAACCGTCGCTTTATTAAATTGTAACATAAATAAATTACAAATACAAGCTAAAAATAAATATAGAAGGCAATCATTTTTCCATATAAAATAGTATTGTAAAATAATATGAGGTGATACTATGAGCGATAAAATTGATATTGCCAAACGAAAGGAATCCGTTGTCTTTTCGGTGCGAGTCGAAAAAGATCTTTTAGATTATTACGATACGCTGGCCGCCAAAAGCAACCGTAGCCGAAACGAATTGATCAGCTTGGCGCTGGAATACGCTAAGGACAAGTTCAACATCACGGAATGAGTATGCGAATTGGGCAGGCTGTGAAACAGCGTATTTTGAATTTATGCGAAGAGCGCGGTATAACCGTCAACCGCTTGGCCACCATCAGCGGCATCACACAATCCACGTTAAGCAACATCACTAGTAATCGCAACAACAGCGTAACGGTTTCGACCGTGCAAAAGCTGTGTGACGGATTGGATATTACCATTATCGAGTTTTTCGACGACGACCTATTTCGTCATATCGAGCAGGAAATTCGCTGACTCTTTTCGGCTCTTTTTGCGATTTTCCGGTGAGGGCAAGCCCTCGCCCTACTGGGAGTAGTATACTCTCCCTCCGTCAAAACCGTCGGTTTTGCCACCTCCCTCATCAGAGGGAGGACGATGAGCGCCCGATCGGTTTGGCGGACTTTTTATAGTCTATGTAGTATCATATATAGCCCATTTTGTCAACATAATAGGGGTATACTTTTCCTATAACCAGTATAGGAGAAGTAGTTTATGAACACCTACGATGCTGTAAAAGCCCGATTGCTCCGGCTATTGGAGGAAAAGCGATTTTCCATTCACAAGCTCGCCATCGAGTCGGCCGTACCGCCTTCCACCATCAAAAATATTCTCTATGGCAAAAGTCAAAACCCCGGCGTTACCACCATCAAGCTGTTATGCGACGGTCTTGGAATTTCGCTGATTGAGTTTTTCAACACGCCGGAATTTGAAAATTTAGAGCAGGAAATCCAATG
Organism: Clostridia bacterium; assembly: GCA_017481085.1. Lineage (GTDB taxonomy): Bacteria > Bacillota > Clostridia > Oscillospirales > Acutalibacteraceae > RGIG426. Next base: position 1,502 of record JAFUPS010000078.1, read on the forward strand.
ACCTCTTCACTTTTCACTATTACCTAAAAAATCCCCGACCGATGGTCGGGGATTTTTTGTTACGGATTGGTCGTGGTGGTGGTCGTTTCGGTGCTGCCGGTGGAGGACGTCGATTCCTCCGTACCGGTGCCGGTGGTGGTCGTATCCGTTCCGGTGCCGGTAGTGGTCGTGCCAGTACCGGTGGTGGTCGTGGTAGTAGCAGTCGGGGTGTGCTGTGCGCACATCTCCGGGATATTGGAGCTACGGTAGTAGCCGGTGGCGCGCTTGGTGCAGCCTTCGTTGGCCAGCAGACCGGTCTCCATGCAATATTGCGCCTCTATCACCGAGGTCGGTTTAACAAACTCCGCCGGCTCGTAGCCCTTGTGGATCTCCACCATGGCAAGGTTGAACAGACCGCTGATGCACTTGGCCTGCGTGTTGGTCATTTCTTTGTTGTTGCGGTAACCAAACCACGCACCGCCCACGCAATAGGGCGTACCGCCGACGTTGACAACGTCGTTGTTATCATCGGTGGTACCGGATTTACCAAACATCTTGATATTCTGCCAGCTACCGCGAATACCGCGCATCGTACCGGCCGGAGCGGCCGTTTCGTAAATCGTTTCGGTCATCAGCCGGTTCATCACGTAGGCCGTATCCTCCGAAAGCGCCTGCACGTTGGCCGGGGCGGTGGTGAGCAGTACGTTATCGTCTGCATCCAGCACCTTTTCGTAGCAACGCCAGCCGTTATAGATACCGCCGTTACCGAACATCTCGTAGGCCGAGACCAGCTCGCTCAGATGCACGCCGTGGGTCGCACCGCCCAGCGCCAGTGCAGAGGCGTTGATATCCTCCTTCACGTAGGTGCTGATGCCCAGCATATCGGTCAGATAGCTGTAGCTGTAAGCCGGCGTGATCTCGGTAAGCAGCTTCACCGGAATGGTGTTGAGCGACTGGCGCAACGCCTGGTTGACCGTCACGTAGCCATACCGCGCACCGCCGTAGTTCGGCGGCCAGTTTTTCTTGTTGACCGTCATGGTCGGCTCATCCAGAATACGCTCGGAATAATAGGTCATATTCAGCTCGATTGCCGGCGCATACACCGCGATCGGCTTGATGGACGAGCCGCATTGACGGATGCCCATCGTGGCAATGTTGTGCAAGCGGTTGCCGGTCTTTTCGCCGCGGTCACCCACAACGGTGACCACCTTGCCGTCGTAATCGACCGCAAAGAACGCAAACCGCGGATCTTCCTCGTCGCCCTCAATGTGCGCCGGGTAGATATCCTCATCCGCAAACAGCTTTTCAATACGCTCCTGCAGGTCGGGATCTTCATACGAATAGATCTTGAGACCGCCGTTAAACACCAAAAGCGACGCTTCGCTGGTGCTGTAGCCCTGCGCCACCAGATCGTCGATAACACTTTCCACCACCATATCGGTGTAGAAGTTCATCACGTCGGTGTAGTTGATGCCGCTTTGATATACCAGCTCCTCGTTCATCGCCTGGATATACTCACCCTCGGAGATAAACCCGACCTCCAGCATCTTGCGCAACACCAGGTGCTGACGGTCGCGCACGTTTTCCGGATGGTTGTACGGATCGTAGATGGAGGGGTTGTTGGTGATGGTGGCCAGCGCGGCGCTTTCGGCCAGCGTCAGCTCGCTCACCTCTTTGCCGAAGTAGTACTTCGCACCGTAGCCAACGCCAATGATGTCGCGCGTCAGCGGCATGACGTTGAGATACGCCTCCAGGATGGTATCCTTACTATACGTGCTTTCCATATAGGTAGCCGCAAAGATCTCGTTGACTTTACGCGAGATGTTCTGATCCTTTTCGCCGGTCAGGTTTTTGATAAGCTGCTGCGTCAGCGTCGAGCCACCGAAGCGGGAACGAATGTGCAGCACCTCGTTAAAGACCGCCGCCACAGTACGCTTCCAGTCCACGCCGTAGTGATCCTCAAAGCGCTCATCCTCAATAGCGATGACCGCGTGTTGCAGATCGATCGGGATCTTGTTGAGCTCCACGTATTCATGCCGGGCGCCGGTAAGGGCGGTATATTCCACCCATGCGCCGGCATCGTCTTGCACGTAGATCATACTGGTGGTATCGGCCTTGATATTGTTGAGGTTAGGCAGATCCTCTTCCGGGTCAAACGTCGCATTGAGATACACAAACAGCGACATACCGGCCACAATACCGGCAATGACCAAAATGAGCAACAGCGTAACCAACACCTTCATGATAACGCCGCCGATCTTCAGACCGACCTTCACAGCCGGTTGTTTATACCATGCGGTCACTTTGCCGTCACGGACTTTTTTCGTAGGCACAAAACCGCCTCCTTTAAAAATGCTATACAAGGGTATTTCCCAGATACTCCTATTATAGGTAATTTAACCTCAAAAGTCAAATGTCATGCGCATATTCCGAAACTTTTCCGCATAGCGACCCCCAAAACCGGGAAAACTGACGGTGGAAGGAGTGTGATCGGCCATGAAAAACCGATGGAGCGGCGTGATCGTCGCCATTCTCATCACGGCGATGCTGGCGGCGATTTGGATATGCGACCGTCCGACGACCGCCGCCGCGGACGATGCCGAGCGTACCGTCGTTGCCGAGCAGACACTGGGCGAATGGGAAGGACGGCTGGCGTTGTTTGAAGGGGATGGCGCCCTACCCTCACAGGTATACGACGTGTGGATCGCCACCCTGCCGGAAGCCGAGCAACAGCGCTTAAAGACCGGCATCACCATCCCGGACGAGCAAACGCTGTGGTCGTTGCTGGAGGACTACACCGGCTAGCTTAATCCATGTTACCGGTAAGCCCCATCAGAAGCGTGAGCGCGGCCAGCGGTGCGGTCTCGCACCGCAAAATACGCTTGCCCAACGTGGCACATTGCGCGCCGGCGGCGGTTAATGCCTCGATCTCCGCCGGCGAAATGCCGCCTTCCGGTCCAACGAACAGCCCCACTTCATCGGGGGTAGTTTTTAGTAATTCCGAAAACGACTTGCCGCCGGCCTCGTAGCACACAAACAGCGGTGCGGCGGTCATAAGCGGCAACGCCTCGCGGAAGGTCATGGGCTTTGCCACCTCCGGCAAAATGCCGCGGCCGCATTGCCCGGCGGCCTCGTCTGCGATCTTCTGCCAACGCTCGGTCTTGCGCGCCGCCTTATCACCCGGCTTGGCAATCGAACGCGAGGTGACCACCGGCACGATGCGCGCAACACCAAGCTCAACGGCTTTTTGAATGATCCATTCCATTTTTTCGCCCTTGGGAAACCCTTGATACAGCGTCACTTTGACGCTCGGTTCGCTTACCGTCTGGGTGCGCGCCGTCACCGACAGCACAACCTCGTCCCCGTCAAAACCGGCGATCTCGGTGGCATAATCGTTGCCGCGGCCGTCACAAACCGTTACGCTGTCCCCCGGTTGCATGCGCAGTGAACGGCGAATATGCACACCATCCTGCCCGACAATACGCAACGTATCCCCAGGCTCGGCAGGCAGGTCCATGTGTTGAAAAAAGCGTGGCAAAAATATACCCCCGTTTCAAATATCTGTATAATCCTATAGCAAATTTACATATTGTATCACAAAAACAACGATTTTAAGTCAGCGGCACTGTGGGCCAACAAGTGTGCGCCCGCTTCGGTCAGCTCCTGCTGGCTGCCGTAGCCGTAGGTCACACCGCACGCCACCGTGCCGGCGGCCAGCGCCCCCTCTACATCAAAGCAACGATCGCCCACCATCACGACCTTGGTGCGGTCATCTATCCCCAGTTGCTCGCAGGCGGTGGTGATGAGATGGAATTTGCTGCTGTGGCACTCGTCCAATCCGGCACCCACCAACACGTCCACCACCGGGTCCAGCCCAAAATGGGTAACGATCTGCTTGGCGAAGATCTCCGGCTTGGAGGTAGCAATAGCCACCTTGACCCCGGCCTCGTGCAGGGCGGTCAGCAGGTCGGCAATGCCGTCGTACAGCTCGCACTCAAAGATGCCGAGCGGACGGTAGCGTTCGCGGTATTTTTCGGTCAGCTCCTCCGCTTCGGCGGCGTCACAGCCGGTCACACGGGCAAACTCCGTGGGCAACGGCGGACCGATAAACGAATACAGCTCCGCTCGCGGCGGCACGGCATGACCGCGCTCGCGCAGGGCGTACTCCACGCAGTTGAGAATGCCCTCTTCGCTTTTGATGATGGTGCCGTCCAGATCGAACAACACGGCGTTATAGCGCATATACACTGACTCCCGTCTGAAAAACTCTTATGATAAAAATTGCCGAACAGATAGACTGTTCGGCAATTTCATTTGACCAATTAGGCCTGTTCCGGAGCAGCTACCGGGCAGACGGCTGCGCAGCTACCGCAATCGATGCAGGTCGCTTCGTCAATGACGTACTTGCCATCGCCCTCCGAGATAGCATCCACCGGGCACTCGCCGGCGCAAGCGCCGCAAGCGATGCACGCATCAGAGATTTTGTAAGCCATGAACAGACACCTCCTTCTGTCAAGCGTTTTTATTATCATACCACAATCGGTATGCAAAAATCAAGACTGTTGCTGTTTTTCGTTAGAAGATTTTTTCGCGTTCGGTTTGTTACCGCCCTTGTTCTCGCGAGCCAGAGCGGTCACCTCATCGCGATGGAACACCGCCGGGGCGGCATCCGGCGCTTTATCCAGCCTCACCTTTAGCTGACCGGTCAGCAGGCTGACCTCCACCACCGTGCCGCGACCATCCGGCGTGTTGACCGGAGAGCCTTGACGCGGCGTGATGCGAATGAGATCCTCATACGCATCCTGCTCGTACTTCAGACAGCACATCAACCGGCCGCACGAGCCGGAAATTTTGGTGGGGTTGAGCGACAGCCCCTGCGACTTCGCCATTTTAATAGACACCGGCTGAAAATCGTTCAAAAATCGCGAACAGCAAAACGGCTGACCGCAAATACCCAGACCGCCCAGCATCTTCGCTTCGTCACGCACGCCGATCTGCCTCAGCTCGATACGCGTGTGGAATACCGATGCCAGATCGCGTACCAGATCGCGGAAATCCACGCGACCCTCCGCGGTGAAATAAAAGAGGATCTTGGAGCCGTCAAACGAACATTCCACGTCGACGATCTTCATTTCCAGCTCACGTTCTGCCACCTTCTGCTGACAGACACGCAATGCTTCTTTTTCTTTGTTTTTATTCGCAGTCATACGTCGCACGTCCTCCGGCAACGCCGCCCGCAGCACCGGCTTGAGCGGCGACACCACTGCGCTGTCGTCCACCTCGCGGTTGCCAATGGTCACTTCGCCGCATTCCACGCCGTGTGCCGTCTCCACCACGGCGTAATCACCGGGGCGAAGCGTCATGCCCTCAGCCGGGGCAAAATAATAGGTTTTTCCGCTTTCACGGAAGCGGATACCAACGATCATAGCCATAGTAATTGCCTTTCTGTTTGCTCATCGCCCAATCGCCGTGCGCAACCGCGCACACATCTCGGTGACAAACAACGAATGATTGATATTATACCGCTGCATGGTTTCCAGTGCGGCGACCGTGTCGATCAACGACACCAGATGCTGAGCCGTCAACGCCGCGGCCAGCTTGTCCGCCGTTTCGGGTGAGGGCGCTAAGCGCTCCTGCCGGCCACATTTGACAGCCAACGCATCGCGGAACAGGAAGCGTAGCTCACGCAGTACGCCGGCAATCAGCACCGCATCCTTCGGCAATGCCGAGGTCTCCTTCAGGAGCGCCATCTCACCGGATGCCAGCAAAGCCTCGGCAATGGCCGGTGCTAACTGTAATCCGTCCTTCCACTTGCCGTCTGTGAGCGCCTGCTCGATCTGCCCTAAACAGCCACCATACAACCGCACCAGCGTTTGCAGCTCCTGTTCGGCTGCCGACGGGAATTTTTGCCGCAAGAACGGCATCGCCTCGGCTTCGGTCACGCCCTTAACTGCCAACGCAAAGGTGCGCGAGCGAATGGTCTCCAACAACTGAAAGCGACTTTGACAGGTGAGAATAAAACGCAAATGCCGCGGCGGTTCTTCGATAATACGCAACAGCGCGTCCTGCGCCTCGGTACCCATTGCCTGCGCATTGACCAGCACAAACACCCGACATTCTGCCTCGTTGGGGCGGCGGTAGCCTTCCTCGCGCAGCTCACGCACCGTCTTGATAGAAAACGACCGTGCACGCTCGCTGCCGCCGAAAAAGGAAATATCCGGGTGTGTTCCGGCTTGCGCCTTGATGCAATGCGAGCAGGTACCGCACGGCCGAGCGGTGCGGTCCGGGTGGCTACACACCGCCGCCTGAGCAGCAATACGCGCCAACGTCCGCCGACCACTGCCGGAGGGACCCTCAATAAGCAACGCATGCGGCATCCGGCCGCTGTCCACCAGAGAGGATAGCTGTTCCTTTACGTCGGCATTGCCGACAAACCCTTTAAATTGCATAGCTTATAACCGCTCGAACCGTTCGACCGGCATCACGAACACCGTCGCACCGCCGACGTTAACTTCCACCGGATAGGAGGTGCCGTAAAAGTTGTTAGGCACCACCTGCTTACGTTTTTTGCAGGTCTTCTCAATGATGGCGAGCACAGCATCGACCTTTTCCTCTTCCACGCCAATCAGCAACGTCACGTTCGCGTCCATCAGAAAACCGCCGGTCGTGGCCAACCGCGTGACCGAAAAGCCCTCCGCCGTCAATGCAGTGACCGTGTGACGGCTATCCTCCTTATTGACGATCGCCATAATCATTTTCATCATCGAGTCCACCCCCGAAACCATGATATATGCTTATTATAACCTATTTTATACGTGGTGGCAAGAGTTTTTCGCTCATTCGGCCGATTTTTCCAGCAACCGCAAATTGCGTGCCGGCACCGCTTTTCCGCGCCATCCGTAGGCTTTGCCGGTCAGATTTTCCAGGTCCGATTCACGCAACACCGGTTGCACACCGTCAAAGCACACATGCGGCGCCACCGTTGCCTGCCGGTTGAGAGGACAGACCTCCTGGCAGATATCGCAGCCCCAGGCGCTGCCACCGCGGCAAAGCAACGCCTGTTCGTCAGCAGTCAGTTCCCCTTTGCGCTGCGTGATGTCCGACAGACAGCGGCGGCGATCCACCGTTCCGTCTCCTGCCAGCGCACCGCCCGGGCAAGCCGCCACACACGCACCGCAATGCAGACATTCTGCCGGCGGACACGCCTTGACACCAACCTCCCGGTCGGTCACTACCGCGCCGATAAACACGAAACTGCCATAGGTATGGCTGAAAAACAGGCCGTTATCGCCCCTCACACCCAGACCGGCCGCTACTGCCAGCCGGACCTCCGGCAGCGGCGAGTTATCCATAAACGGCTCGTAGCGGCCTTCCGGATCGGCGATGCGTAGCTCTTGTGCAATGTGCGCCAGCACCGCCCCGGCGGCGGTGTGATAATCTGCCACCGCCGCATAGCGGGAAAGATTTTGCGGAGGGTCGCCGGGAAATCGGTAGGGGAACAGTACGCACAGCACGGTTTTCGCCGCCTGCGGCAAGCGGTTCACCGCGCGACACGGCAACAGCTCCTCCTCCACCGCTGAAAACGGGCACACCCCGGCCTCACAGCCATAGGCACGGGCGACGGCGATCAAACGCTCTGCGGTCATGCAAATTCCCTCCTTATACGAAAAAAGCAACCCCGCGCTGATGCAAGGTTGCTCTCGTTTGTCATCGTAATGGGCTTAGGCGTTAGCCTTTTTAGCAAGGGCGGACTTTTTCCGTGCAGCGGTATTCTTGTGCAGGACACCCTTCGCAGCCGACTGATCGATCTTCTTCATCGCCAGGCGGACGGCCTCTTCCTTATTCTCGGCACCGTTCTCGATAGCGACATTCGCTTTCTTCAGCTCCGTCTTGAGGGCGGACTTCACGGCTTTGCGGCGAGCAGTTTTGGCCTCGATCACTTTGACACGCTTTTTAGCGGATTTAATATTGGGCATGGTCACACCTCCCCTGAAAATTCTAAATCACGCACTCGTTATCATAGCATAAACAATTTCAGATTGCAACAGTTTTTTTTGAAAATCCGGAAATTTTTGAGTATTTGACGATTTTAGGCACCAAAACCCGCGCGAATTTCACCATTATTCCCCAACAAACCGGGGATTCCCCGGGGCAAACGCATATATTCCGGCCGCCGCGCATAGGCTTACCACAAGGAGGTGAGGCAGCATGCGCCGCGGAAAACGCACGTGCTCGGCATTGTTATCGCTGGTCGTTTTGATTGCCGCGATGGCGTTGCCGCTGTGGGCCGGCAAGCAAAGCGCTCCCACGTTACCGGTTACAGCCGATACAACCGCCACCACGACGTCGCAGCCCATAAACAGCACAGTTCCCAAAACCTCCCCCACAATATCAAAAACCGAAGCTATAGCGGTATCTGCCGAACCGGTCATAGAGCAATCCCCTGCTCTGCTGACAGCCGTCAGCATTCCGCCCAAGCAGGACGGCGGCGGCACAGTGGTGGAAGAAATCGTCGGCGGTGGCACAGCCATCGGGCAAGGCGTAGCTATCAAGAACAACAGTCATCGGTCGTTTGAATGGGCCACGCTGTTGCAGGGCCAGACAGTAAAATTTACCGATACCAAGGAGCCGCAGGTGCTGATTTTGCATACTCACGGCACCGAAAGCTACATGACTTACTATGCCGGTTATTATAATAACGCCGATGTCGCACGCTCTACCGACGTGACTGCCAACGTGTGTGCCATTGGGGAGGTGCTGGCCAACCGATTGCGTGCTTCCGGCATCGGCGTACTGCACGATACCGCGCTGTACGATTCCCCCGAATACACCGGTGCCTACGACCGTGCGGAAAAAACCATTGTAGAGTTAACCAAAAAGTACCCCTCTATCCGGCTGGTGATCGACCTGCACCGGGATGCCGTTTTGCGCGATTCCGCCACGCGCGTGAAACCGACGGTGACAGTGGATGGGCAAAAAGCAGCTCAGGTGATGCTGGTACTTGGTGCAAACGACACACCCGGTAACCCCAATCCCACCTGGCAACAAAACGTGCGCCTGGGATTTCAGCTAACCGCCGCGTTGCAAAAAAGGGCGCCGTCGCTGTGCCGCCCGGTCTCGCTCACCGAAAGCAACTACAATCAAAATCTGCTGCCGGGCGGCGCAATGCTATTGCTGGAGGTCGGCACCGATGCCAACACTTTTTCCGAGGCGATGGTGTCCGCTACGTTGGTAGGCGATGCGCTTGCCGCGCTCATGCGCGCTTAGCGGGGGAGTTTTTTGGAATTCGGATGACGTATTCGTATGCATCCTCGGTTTCGTGCTGTTCCGCACGGGCAGCAATGCCACTGCGTTTCATCGTTTCCACCGCATGATTGACCGTATTAAAAAACAACCGCACGTCGCGAATGAGTGGTGTGACCTTGCGCCCTTTACGAGGCTCGACCAACCGGGCGACCGCCCGTTCGGTCTCGGCAACCGTCCAGTTTTCGGCAATCATACGCCGCAACAGCGGCTCGCGGTCTGCTTCCTCCAACCGCAGAAGCGCCCGAGCGTGACGCTCGCTACAGCCGGCCGCCGCCAACCGCTTACGCTGGTCGGCCGACAACTGTAGCAACCGCAATTTATTGGCCACCGTCGGCTGGGACAAGCCCAGCCGACGAGCGGTCTCGGTCTGTGTCAGACCGCCAATCGTCATCAGGTTACGGATGCCTTCCGCTTCCACAAAGCAATCCAGATCCTCGCGCTGAATATTTTCCACCAACGCCAGCACCGCC
>JAFUPS010000006.1 GCA_017481085.1 Clostridia bacterium
ATGCGCTTATGCTCCCGGATAACCCGACGGATGAGCGCCTCCAAAGCTCCGTGGAAATCCGCCGCCCCCTCCAGCTCGGTGGCAAACTCGTCCAGCGAGGCGGCCACCGCCGTGTTCAGCACCACGTTGGGCTCGGACACCGGCTGGGAGGAGCCCAGCATACGGAACTCGAATTTGTTGCCGGTGAAGGCGAAGGGGGAGGTGCGGTTGCGGTCGGTGGTATCCTTGGGGAACCGGGGCAGCACGTGTACCCCCACCTTCATCTGCACCTCTTCCTTGGCGTCGTAGGCGGTGCCGGTCTCCAGCGCCTCCAGAATCGCCGTCAGCTCGTCCCCCAGGAAGATGGACACCACCGCCGGCGGCGCTTCCGAAGCGCCCAGACGATGATCGTTGCCGGCACTGGCCACCGAAATGCGCAGCAGATCCTGATGCTCATCCACCGCCTTGATGACCGCCGTGAGGAACAGCAGGAATTGCGCGTTCTCCAGCGGCGAGCTGCCGGGATTAAGCAGATTGATACCGGTATCGGTCGAAAGCGACCAGTTGTTGTGCTTGCCGCTGCCGTTGACACCGGCAAACGGTTTCTCGTGCAGCAGGCAGGCGAGGTCGTGCTTTTCGGCCACCTTCTTCATCAGTTCCATGGTGAGCTGATTGCCGTCCGCCGCCAGGTTGGTGGTGGTATATACCGGTGCGAGCTCGTGCTGTGCCGGTGCGGCCTCGTTGTGCCGCGTTTTGGCATAGATGCCGTGCTTCCACAGCTCCTCATCCAGTTCCTTCATAAACGCAATGACGCGCGGACGAATGCTGCCGAAGTAGTGATCGTCCATCTCCTGTCCACGCGGCGGCTTGGCGCCAAACAGCGTGCGGCCGGTGAGGATGAGGTCCTCACGTTCGTTGTACAGATTTTTATCGATCAGGAAGTACTCCTGCTCCGGTCCGACGTTGGTGTGCACAAATCGGGTTTCGGTATCACCAAACAACCGCAGTACGCGCAGTGCCTGACGGTTGATGGCCTCCATCGAGCGCAGCAGTGGCGTCTTCTGGTCGAGTGCCTCGCCGCCGTAGGAATAGAATACGGTGGGAATGCACAGCGTTTCGTTTTTGATAAACGCATACGACGTCGGATCCCACGCCGTGTAGCCGCGTGCCTCAAAGGTGGCGCGCAGACCGCCGGAGGGGAAGGAGGAGGCATCCGGCTCGCCCTTGACGAGCGCCGAACCGGAAAATGCCATAATAACCGAATCGTTGCCGTCCGGCTCAATAAAGCTGTCGTGCTTTTCGGCGGTCACGCCGGTCATCGGTTGGAACCAATGCGAATAATGGGTACAGCCGTTTTCGACCGCCCATTCCTTCATGGCCTCTGCCACCACGTTGGCGAGATCGGGCGCGAGCTTTTTGCCCAGCTGCATGGTGTTTTTCACCGCACAGTAGGCATCCTCGGGCAGACGCTCCCGCATGACCTTGTCGTTAAACACAAGGCATCCAAACATTTCCGGAACATTGATCACCGACATAACATTCGCTCCTTTTGCAATAGAATGGAGAAACGTGCTCTCCCTCTAAATATAGCAATACACAGTAAGTATATACTTAAATTTTTCGTTTGTCAACCAAAACTGCTGTCGGTGGGAGTCTTGCAGAAAAATGCAAAAAATCCACCGAAAAATCCGTTTTGCCCCTTGCAATTGCACGTGCGGCTATGGTATACTAAATCGGATAAAGTCTACTGCCGCGTGAAGCGGTACGCAACACTCCAAGGAAAGGGTAGATAAGAATGGAAAACAAGCTGTATCTCATTCTGGAAGATGGCACGACCATGCAAGGCCATGGTTTTGGTGCCACCGGCGAAGCAATGGGTGAATTGGTGTTTACCACGTCGATGGTCGGCTATATGGAAACGATCACCGATCCGTCTTATGCAGGGCAGATCGTTGTTCAGACATTTCCGTCTATTGGCAACTACGGCGTTATGACCTCCGACGTGGAAAGCGAAACGCCGGCATTGAATGCGTATATTGTTCGTGAATGGTGTCAGGAACCGTCCAACTTCCGTTGTGAGGGTGTTCTTGACACTTTTTTGAAAGATAAAGGTGTTGTCGGCTTATATGGGATCGACACGCGTGCGCTCACGCGGCTACTTCGTGAGCGAGGCTCAATGAATGCTATGATCACCGCCAATCCGACGGTGACGGAAGAGCGCCTGGCGGTTATCCGCGGCTATAAGGAGGACAAGCTGGTGGCCAAGGTCGCACCGCGCGAAAAGACCGTTTCTACTTCTGAAACAGCAAACAAGCGCGTGGTGCTGTGGAACTTCGGTGCACAGGCTTCTACCACAAAAACTCTGGTGAAATACGGCTGTGAGGTCGTGTCTATGCCGTGGACGGCGACAGCCGAGGAAATTCTGGCCGAAAATCCGGCCGGTGTGCTGGTGTCGGACGGCCCGGGCGACCCGGCTGAGCTGACGGCGGCGATTGCCGAACTCACCAAGGTGATGGCGGCCGGTCTGCCGATGCTTGGCATTGGGCTGGGGCATCAGCTGATGGCGCTTGCGCAGGGTGGTCAGACCGTCAAAATGCCGTTTGGTCACCGCGGTGGCAATCAGCCGGTGGTGTTTACCGAAAGCGGTCACGTCTATATCACTTCGCAAAATCACGGCTACACGGTGGTGGGCGATAGCCTGCCTGCCGGTGCGAAGATCAACTTTGTCAACGCTAACGACGGCACCTGCGAGGGTATAGAATATGCCGGCGGCAAGCAGTTCTCGGTGCAGTTTGCGCCGGATGCGTTTGGCAGCAGTATTGATACTACGTTTGTGTATGAGTGCTTTTTGGCGCTGCTGTAAGTAAGGAGGAATCGGAATGCCACTCAATCCTACAATCCATAAGGTGCTTGTCATCGGTTCCGGCCCGATCGTCATCGGCCAGGCGGCCGAGTTCGACTATGCCGGTTCGCAGGCATGCCGTGCGCTGCGCGAGGAAGGCCTGGAGGTCGTGCTGGTCAACTCCAACCCGGCCACCATTATGACCGATAACGCCATGGCAGATAAGATCTATCTGGAACCGCTGAGCGAGGAGACCATTAAGCGTATCATTCTCAAGGAAAAGCCGGATAGTCTGCTGTCCACATTGGGCGGTCAGACCGGCCTGACGCTGTCGATGCAGTTGGCGAAGGAGGGCTTCCTGGCCGAGCATCACGTGCAGCTGCTGGGTGCCGATCCGCTGACCATCGATAAAGCGGAAGACCGCCAGATGTTCAAGGATACCATGCTGTCCATCAACCAGCCTTGCATCCCGTCGGACGTTGTGACCGACATTGATGCCGCTATGAAGCTGGCAGACGAGATCGGCTATCCGGTCATCGTGCGTCCGGCGTTTACGCTGGGCGGCTCGGGCGGCGGTATCGCCAATAACCCGGAGGAAATGCACGAGATCGCGACCAACGGTCTGCGTCTCTCGCCAATCACGCAGATTCTGGTGGAGAAGTGCATTTCCGGCTGGAAGGAAATCGAATTCGAAGTGATGCGCGATTCGGCCGGCAACGTGATCACCATCTGTTCGATGGAAAACATGGATCCGGTTGGTGTGCATACCGGCGATAGTATCGTGATCGCGCCGGCGGTCACGCTGTCGCCCGTTGAATATCAGATGCTCCGCAAGGCTGCCATGAACATCGTGGAGGCGTTGGAGGTCAACGGCGGCTGCAACGTGCAGTTTGCCCTTAAGCCGGATAGCTACGAATACGCGGTCATCGAGGTCAACCCGCGCGTGTCGCGTTCGTCGGCACTGGCCTCCAAGGCGACCGGCTATCCCATCGCCAAGGTGGCGGCCAAGGTGGCCATCGGCTATACGCTGGATGAGATCCAGAATGCCGTGACCAAGACCACCTATGCGTGCTTCGAGCCGACCATTGATTATCTGGTTGTCAAGATGCCGCGTTTCCCGTTTGATAAATTCGTGTATGCCAAGCGTACACTCGGCACGCAGATGAAGGCGACCGGTGAGGTCATGGCCATCGGTCAGTCCTTTGAGGAAGCCATTATGAAGGCGGTGCGCGGTGCGGCGATCTCGCACGATACGCTGAACACCGCCACGCTGAAGGATCTGCCGTTGGAGGACATCCACGCGCATCTGTTCCTGTGTGACGACGAGCGCATCTTCTATATCTACGAAGCGCTGACGCGTGGCATCACGCCGGAGGAGATCCACCGCATCACGCAGATCGACGTGTGGTTCCTCCATAAGCTGGTCAATCTGGTGAACATGGATCGCCGTCTGGCAGAGGGCAACCTCACCGACGAGCTGTATCTGCAGGCCAAAAAGATGGGCTATCTCGATAAGGTCATCCGCAAGATGTCCGGCTGCGAGATCGCCAATCCGCGCCATTGCGGCTACAAAATGGTGGATACCTGCGCAGCAGAATTTGCCGCACAGACGCCGTATTTCTACTCGTCCTACGACGACGAAAACGAGGCGGCGCAGTTTATTGAGAAAAACGGAACGGACAAACCGACCGTCATCGTGTTCGGCTCCGGTCCTATCCGCATTGGCCAGGGCATCGAGTTCGACTATTCCTCCGTCCATTGCGTGTGGGCGTTGCGCGAAGCCGGCTACGAGGTCGTGATCGTCAACAACAACCCCGAAACCGTATCGACCGACTTTGATACCGCCGACCGTCTGTACTTCGAGCCTCTGTTTCCCGAGGACGTCATGCACATCATTGACGTGGAGAAGCCCGTGGGCGTCGTGGTTGCTTTCGGCGGCCAGACTGCCATCAAGCTGACCCAGTTCCTGGACCAGCAGGGCATCCAGATCATGGGTACCTCCGCCGAGTCCATTGACATGGCCGAGGACCGTGAGCGCTTCGACGAGCTGCTGGAGAGCTTCCACATCAAGCGTCCCCGCGGCATGGGCATTACCGGTATGC
>JAFUPS010000079.1 GCA_017481085.1 Clostridia bacterium
CATCGACCGCCAGCACCGCCGCATGCAGCAGAAACGCACCGTACGGCAGGATCTCGTTGCAGATCTTGCGGTAGACCGCCACGCTTTCCAGATAAGCCGGCGGCAAATGCCGGCCATCATCCTCTGCGGCGATATCCTCCTCGCTGATCCGGACGGTGATGACCGGCGGCTCATCCGTGAGATAATCTTTACACATCTCCTCGGTATAGCCGTACCGATTATGGATGCAGATCGGGAGATCGGCCAATTTTACGGTAAACATCCGATGTCCTCCTCTTGCTGTTCTTGTTGTTCCGCTTCCTTTAACTCTGCCAAAATCTCTACGTTTTTGGCAGGCAGAATGGTGCGGTTAGGATCCTCCGGCTCGTGGCCGCAGATCGCCTTGTATTTGCAGTATTGGCAGGCATCCACCGTTTTACTGATCGTCGGGCAGGGATCAATGCCGCCGCTATGCAGCGTTTCAGCCATACGGCGCAACAGATTTTCGGCGCGTTTTTTGAGCATGCCAAACTCTGCCAGCGTAGCAATGCTGTTGACGCTGCGCGAATGGATGTTGCCGTCCTTTTTCAGTTGGACCGGAATAAATAGACCACCGCCGTCGGCTTCCATAGCCTCCACGATCTCGGGATTGTTGAGCACCAGACCGTTCATGGTCATCGTTTTGGTCTGCGCCGCCTCTTGCTTGGCGCCTTCACCGGCTTTGACGACCGGTAATTTAGAGGGCAGATACAGCATACCGGCCGGAATGACCGTGCCGTACCGCGGACCGCCGTTCTCCCACAGCGCCGACAGATAGATGAGCATTTGCAGATTGATGCCGTTGACTACGTCATCCAAACGGAACGCCTTTTGACCGGTTTTATAGTCGACTACGCGGACGTAGGAGACATCCCCCACCTTATAAACATCCACGCGGTCGATCGTGCCGATCACACGGATGGTTGAGCCGTCCGGCAGCGTGACCGTCAGCGGCGGTGTGCTTGGTTCACCCTCGACCTCATCGCCGATGCGAAGCTCGAAATCGGTGGGCACAAAGCGGCTCTGCC
The DNA here is from genome assembly GCA_017481085.1 of Clostridia bacterium. Taxonomy (GTDB): domain Bacteria; phylum Bacillota; class Clostridia; order Oscillospirales; family Acutalibacteraceae; genus RGIG426. Next base: position 1,047 of record JAFUPS010000079.1, read on the forward strand.
GCAGCTCGCGCACTACGTGCCACAGAAAATAGCCGCACAAACGCTCCAAACGGGACAGCAGATACAGAAACCGGTCGGGTTTGTCTGCCGTGCCGCCCATGCGTTCCTCTACGTAGCGGCGAAGAGCCTCGGCGGCGTCCTGCATAACGCCGGCTTTACGCAATGTGGAAAATCCTTGCTTGGCATACACCGGAATGCAGGTCTCCATCACGTAGTGCGCCGCCGAACCGAATTCCAATGCGTTCAGCTCTGCTTTGTTGCGTTCCTTCAAGCGCAGACCGTAACGGCAAAAATAACCGAACGGACACTCGTAGTAGGTTTCCACCGCCGTCGGTGACAGCGAGGATAGCTTTTTGAACAACCGCTTGGCTTCTGCCGGTGATTCAAAATGCAGACTGCGATCGTCGGCAGCACCGCGCATACGGCGATAGCGTTCTGCCGTTTCGGGCGATTCCGCACACGCCACGTGCAGGCTGGAAGCCAGCGGACTGCCGGTTTTCCAATGCCGCCCCAAGTAATGGAACAGCTCCTCCGACGTTTCGGCGGCAGCGGGATCGTCGCGTTGTAGCTCGATCTGAGGCAACAAGCGGCGGATCTCCTCCACCAGCAGCGACGGATCGATCGGTTTGCCGTCCTCATCCTCGCTTTGATAGCTGACGTACAGTTCACGCGTAGCGGCAGATACCGCAGAGTAGGCAAAATAGCGTTCCTCCATCATGCGGTGAGCGGAGGTATCGGTCAGCGGCAAGCCGTTTTCGACCAAGCGGGTACGTTCCGCATCGCCAAGCAGACCGGAGCGCTGCGGCGAAGCCGGGAATACGCCGGCGTTTGCTCCGAGAATCAGCACCAGCTCCGGCTCGGAATAGCGGATACGGTCGGCCTGACCGATCTGCACCACGTCCAAGCCGGACGGAATGCTGCCGATATCGGTCAAATCGGCCGCCAGCGTAAACAGCGCCAGAAAGTCCTCGCCACGCTGCTGTTCTTCGCCGGCAGCGGCGGCAAACTGATCGAGCAAGCCCATAAGCACGTCCCACGTGCGGGCGGCACGATCGGCCAGATCACGGTCGCCGTCCGCTTTCAGGCGGCGCACACGCAGCACGACCAAGCGGCGCACACGCGCTTTTTGCAGGTAATCGTATACCGCCTCCGCAAACTCGCGGCCGTTGCAACCGTCTGTCAAGTGTTTTTGCAGTGCCAACAACGGCATTACCAAGCGACGGCGCAGCATATTCAAATACCGCAGCGTCTGCTGTGTTTTTTCGGTTACCGGTGCAGTCAGGCCGTCCGGATTAGCGGTCCACTCGCGCTTCCATGCCGCGCCGCGGATGTTCCACATATATACGTAGTTTTCAAGCAAAGCGACCGTCCGCGGTGCAAAGCCGAGCAGACCGGTCTTCATCAGCTTGAACAAGGCTTCCGTCTGCCAGTTGCCGGTCACACATTGCAGCGCCTCGATCACCGTTACGATCAACGGATCGGTGCGCACAGATTCGCGGCAATCCATGAAATACGGAATGCCGGCACGTTCCAGCATCGGCTCTAAAATGCCGCGGTAGGACGACAGATCGCGGACGACCAATGCTACGTTACGGCAACGGCCGCCTTCACGCAGATACTGATGCAAGCGACGAACCGCCAACCGGCATTCGTCGTAGATATTGCCGCATTTCATCAGCTCCACGCCTTGCGGCGGGATATCCTCGGACGGCGAACCGGCACGGAACAAGCGCTCCTCCAGCACCGCCAAGGCCGGCGCCTCACGGTGACGGTGATTCTCTGTCAGACGGCAGGCAGTCTTGACCGGCACACCGTGGCGGCGTGCCGTGTTTTCCAGCGCCGCCGCCGTTTTAAGGATCTCGGCAAAGAGATCCAGCTCATCGTTTTGAGCGCCGTAGGGATCGTAGCCGAGCGTAACGGTCATGGCGGTGGCTACCGTCATCAGCGTTTCCAGCACCTGCATTTCCTGGCCAGTGAAGCTCTTAAAGCCATCCACAAACACCGTGCATCCTGCCAGCATTTGACTTTTGGGCAGATCCTCAACCAGATGTAGCAGGCTGTCCATCGGATCGAGATAGCTTTGTGCCACCAACGCCTGATACCCATCGTCGATCAGCGCCAGATCGCGCAGCTTGCGCCCCAACGCGCCGTCCTCCAAGCGGTCGGCCAGCTCATTCAGTTGTTCGGCGGTCACCGCACAGCCGTGCAGCTCCTCCAACAGCGTAAGCATAGACGCCAGACGCGAGGCGTCGGTTTTGCGCATATGATACACCTGCAACCGATCGGCTAACTCGCGCATAGCCTTGGCCAACAGCACCACACGGGTGCCTTCCGCCATGCTAAGGCCGCCGCGACCGCCCACTTCGCGGCGCACAGTATCCGCCATATGCGTAAAGCTGAAAACCCTTACGCGTTGCGTCAGCGTCGGTCCAAGACGTGTGAGCAGGGCATGCTCGGTTTCGGACGAAAACTGTTCCGGAACGAGCAAAACGCAGAGATTTGGCGCATTTTCGCCCGTCAGCGTCGCTTCTAGGCGGCGCCATATTTCTTCACTTTTACCGCTACCGGAGCGACCGGCAACAATCTGTAGCATTTTGCTCACCTCTTTTTTTGTAAAGCAATTTGCCTTTACTCTCTGTGCAGGCGACGGTATTCCAAATAATCCTGTAAAATTACCGTGGCGGCGACCGTATCCACCACCGCTTTGCGTTTTTTGCCGCGCACGTCCGTTTCGTTCAAATACGAAATCGCCGTAACGGTGGTCATGCGTTCGTCCCAAAGCACTACCGACAGACCGGTGGCCACCTTAAGATCCTCGGCAAATTGCTCGGCACGCTGCGCGCTTTCGCCACACGTGCCGTCCATATTCTTCGGGTGTCCCACCACGATCATGGCGGCTTTTTGCTCGACCGCGATGGCAGCGATCTTCTCGCACAAGCGGTCCAGCCGCCGTTCGCTGACCGTGCACACGGGCGAAGCCAAAAACTCGGTTTCGTCCGATATTGCCAGGCCGGTACGGGCCAGCCCGAGGTCTACCGCTAAAATTCGCACACCCATACTCCTTACCACTCGTTCAGCGTACCGGTCAGCTCAGTGACCGACGACAGCCCTTGCTCGTCTGCAAAGCGTTCCAAACCCTCGATTACCTTGATCGCCGCATACGGATCGCGGAAGTTGGCGGTGCCGATCTGAACGGCCGTTGCACCGGCGATCATCATTTCCGCGGCATCCTGCCACGTGGAGATGCCGCCAAGCCCCACCACCGGGATCTTGACGCGCTTATACACATCGCGCACCATGCGGACCGCTACCGGAAATACCGCCGGACCGGACATGCCGCCCGTGTTGTTGCGCAGCACCGGACGGCGGGTGCGAATGTCGATACG
>JAFUPS010000080.1 GCA_017481085.1 Clostridia bacterium
ACCTTGCGGACTTCCAGCCCGGTCGCTTCTTCCACCGCATAGCGCACCTTGTTGACGATGCTACGCGAGATGGCGGCAATGTTGATGCCGTTGACCACCGCAATGTGGACATCAATGACCAGATGGTCGCCGTCGCTGTGCACGATAACACCGTCGTCGGCATGAGCGCGGCGCGTGAAAATGGAGCGGAGCCCCTGACGTGCACCGCTGCGCACCATACCGGCAACACCGTAGCAAGAGCCGACGGCGTGACCGACCAGATAGGAGAAGTACTCCTGCGAGATTTCAATGATGCCCAGATGATTTTCCATGCGTACCATAAAGGTCACACTCCTTTCACAAAATCCAGCTTTGAATATCGTTGTAAAAATCCGCGCCGCCGGGGGCAATGCCTTGAAGCGACGAGGCACACACAGCCGCACCCACCCGCCAGGCAAGGGGGATAAAGGGCCACGACTCTGTAAACGTGCGATTGAATTCCTCCGCAGAGGTTTCACCGGCCAGGAAAGCAGTATACGCTTGCATAGCCTCCGCCGGCACACCGGCCTTGGCCGCACCGTCGGGGGTCAGCCACGGTCGCAGGCTCAAATCGTCCGACAACCGCACCTCGCCGAGATACAGATCGAACCTGCCGTTACTTACGCGCGAGCGGTAATCGCTCTCGCTGACAGCGGCGACCGTGACGGTCAGTCCGGCCCGGCCGAGCTGCTCGGCGATGAGGGTGGCAGCGGAAACGTGAAAAGCGTTTTCTTTGCACACCAGCAATTCCGTGGCAGGCAGTTCTTTTTTAGCCGAAGTTAATCCATTATCTAAAACATTATACCCTATTTCTTTCCATTTTTCAATAGTTTGTTCAATATTTTCGCTATTTGTACCTCCGGTAAGCCCGATTGCCGGCTTCCAGGTGGGTATAAAGGGAGTGGTTGTTGGGGTGGCATAGGACGCAAAGGCGTTGGTGCAAAGCGCGTTGCGGTCCAGTGCCAGCGAGAGCCCGGCCCGGAACGCTTCGTTGGCAAAATCCCTTTTGTTGCTGATACCCAGATAGATGAGGTGGTTCATCGTCACGGTGGTTTGTCGCACGTTGCCGGTGACGGTAGGCACCTCGCTATCGGTCATATCGGTGGTGTACAGCGCAATGTTGCCGGCGGACAGCGCATACCGCATATCCTTGCGCTCGGTGATGTTTTCCAGCGCCCACGCGGCGGTTGCCGGCTTGGTAGGATGATACGGATTAGCGGTCAGACCGCCCGATTTGCTGTCGTATTGGTACAACCCGGTGCCAATGACCTGATCGCCGGTTTCGCGGACGATGGGGAAGGAGAGCGCGGCCGTGGCGTTGACCGTATCGGCCGTCGCCAGTGTGACGGTCAGTGCGTCGTCGATGGATCGCACGTTAGCGACCAACGTCTTATATGCTGCAGAGGCTTTTGCCAATGCCAGCGAATGGCGGATATCGTCGGCCGTGACGGCAGTACCGTCGGAAAAGCGGGCGTTTTGCCGCAGGGTGACCTTCAGGTGGGTGGCATCGGTTTGCTCGACCGTTCCGGCCAGCTCGGTCTTTACCGACCAATCGGCGGCAACGGTGGTCAGTCCTTCATACAAAAGCGGCATCAGCTCACGGTTGACGCGTGTTACCGCCTCGTAGGGATGCAATGTATCGTGTGCGCTCCAACAAAGGGCGGCGGCAACGGTAGGCTCCTGTTTAACGGCGTCGTCGGGCGCGGCGGTATCGCCTGCCGGGGTCTCGGGTAACGGTGCGGTGTGGGTACAACCGGCCAGCATCAGCAAGACCGCCAGCAACAGCGCGCATAAGCGGCGCGTCATGGTAGATCCTCCTCATGGACGGTGATGGAAGCTTCGCTTTCCGTCGAGGAAACGGGCGGTAGCGACGTGAGTGTATCGTCCTCGTCTTCGATGACGTTTTCATTGACAGTGTCGGCGTCTTCTTCCGGCAGGTCCGCAAACGGTACCGGCTCGCACAGCGGCAGATGTTGCTGTGGAAAGCGTTTTTGCAGTACGCACAGCAAGATCAGCAATGCCGCGCCCACAAAGGTGCAGGCCAATCCCAGCGCCAGACCGCGCGGGAAGAAGGTGATCTCCACGGTGTGCTCACCGGCGTCCATGCCAAAGGCGAGCATCGCTTCGCCGGCGGCGAACGATTGGACAGCTTTGCCGTCCACCTTCACCGTCCAGCCCTTGTCGTAGGGGATGGAGGTGAACACTACGCCGCCCTCGGCAGTGGATACTGTGCCGCGGATGGCGGTTGCCAACGACGAGGACACCGCTAGCTGTTCAGCGGCCAAGGTATTCATGGCCTGCCCGTAGACCGTCTCGTCCAGCACGGCTACGTAGACGTTGCCGCTGCAGGACATGTCGGAATTCACGGTTACGCTGACGGTATCGCCGGTGTGCATATTACCGGCGTGCAGGATATACGGCTCGTGCGGCGTGACCGTCCAGTTTTGGTCGTCGTCTACGTCATCGGTATCACTGCCGGTGGAAACGTAGATCGACTCGGCGGCGCGGCAATCGACGTACAGGAACACG
>JAFUPS010000081.1 GCA_017481085.1 Clostridia bacterium
TGATTGAATATATTGTACCATATGTAGTAAAGATGCGTCAAGCAAAAAATCCGCCCCGGCAGTTGCCGGGACGGATTTCGTGTGCGTTACGCCGCGTCGGGAGACACCGAGACGGTGACGCCGGCCACGGACGTGAGCAGCGTGGAGGCAGAGGTATCGGCGTATTGCTGCGCCTGCTCGTACATCGTCTGCGCAAACAGCGCGTAGCCGGAGGTCGGATCGTTGACCAGCACGTGCGTCACCGCGCCGATCAGCTTACCGTTCTGTACCAGCGCAGAGCCACTCATACCCTGCAGGATACCGCCGGTCTTTTCCAGCAACGCCTTATCGGTCACGCGGACGGTCATGCTTTGTTTATCGGTATCCGCAACGCTGACCTTGGTGATCTCCACCTCGTACCACGTCGGCTGATTTTCCACCGTGCACAGCATCTGCGCCCGACCGGTCTGCACCTCATACGGGGCGGCGATCTCATACAAGCCGACGTCTGCCGGCTGCGTGGTGAGCAAGCCGTAAATGCCCTGCTGCGTATTGCCGGCCAGCACACCGAGCGTACCACCGGTGAACGTACCGCACAGCACGCCGGCCTCCCCTGCTTTGCCGGGTACGACGTCAAAGATGGCCGCCGGCACCAGCTCGCCACCGGCGACCGGCAACTGAATACCGGTATCCCGATCGCATATCGCGTGTCCCAATCCGGCGCACACACCGCTGATGGGATCGTAGAAGGTGAGCATTCCCACGCCGGCAGCGCTGTCACGCACCCACATACCGGCGTGATACACACCGTCGGACAGCGATTTCACCGGTGTGACATGAGCCGTAAACGACACGCCACCGCGCTCTACCTCAACCACCAGCGACCGTCCGGCCGACGACGATACCAGCCGCGATACCTGCTCGTTTTCGGTGACCACCTCGCCGTCGATGGACAAAATACGGTCACCGATCTCAATACCGGCCTGCACCGCCGGATTGACCGAGCCGACCTTGGCATCCACCGCGGTCAACCCGACCACCAGCACACCGTCGGTATACAGCTTTATGCCAAACGGTGAGCCGCACACGCGCACCATCGGTTTTCCGTTGGTCGTTACGTTTACAGATTTCACCGGCACGATCCCCCACAATGCCCATTTTCCGCTGTATGCCTGCTCTGAACCGATCTCCCCGGCGGTTTCCACCGACCGCGGCAGGTCCATTTGCAGGCTGACCTGATCGGTCTCTACACGACCAACATCGGTCAACTGCACACTATCGGGAAAACGCGTAGAGGTGTGCCACACCAGGCCGAATACCGCCGCACACAGTACGAGCGACAGCACCGACATAAACTTACAAAAGCCTTTCATGTTATCCCTCACTTGTTCGGTCGCCCATGACCGCCACGCTAGTATGCCCCGACAAGCAGCAGAAATACAGTCGAACGGTTTTGATTGACAATCCTTTATATCTGGTGTTATAATGATTATATCTATGATTAACTCGAGGTGAGACGGATATGGACGTACGTGTCGGTGACGTTTTGCAAATGAAAAAAGGACATCCCTGCGGCAGCAGCGAATGGGACGTACTGCGCATTGGCATGGATTTCCGCATCCGTTGTCGCGGTTGCGGACGCGAGGTTATGGTGCCGCGTCTCAAGACCGAGCGGAATATCAAGAAAATCCTGCGTGACGGAGAGATCGTCAATGGGTGATGCGTGGGCCGGTATCGAAAAGCGATACGAAGAAGTGGTGGCGTTGCTGTGCGAGCCGTCGGTATTGGCCGACCCGGAGCGCACGCTGAAGCTGACCAAGGAAAGCAAAACACTGGAGCCGATCGTACAGGCTATACGGGCTGTGCGGACGGCAGACGAGCGTATCCGGCAGGCGAAGGAATTGCTGAGTGATGCGGATATGCGTGTGCTGGCGCAGCAGGAGATCGCCGAGGCGGAATCCGAACGCGAGCGTGCACTGGCGGCGCTGCAGGAGCTCACCAAGCCGCGTGATCCCCGGGATGAGCGCGGTGTGATCGTGGAGATCCGTGCCGGTACTGGTGGCGAGGAATCGGCCTTATTTGCGGCCGATCTGTTCCGCATGTATGCGATGTATGCCGAAAGCAAGGGGTTTACCATCGAGCCGCTGTTTACCAACGAAACGGAGCTTGGTGGGTTTAAAGAAATCAGCTTTATGGTCGGCGGCCGTGGTGCGTGGAGCAAGTTCCGCTTTGAGAGCGGCGTGCACCGTGTGCAACGCGTACCCGAGACCGAATCGGGTGGACGCATCCACACCTCTGCGGCGACGGTGGCGATCCTGCCGGAGGCCGACGAGGTGGCGGTGGACATCCGACCGGAGGACCTGCGCATCGATACGTTCCGTTCCAGCGGTGCCGGCGGTCAGCACATCAACAAGACCGAGTCGGCCATCCGCATCACGCACCTCCCCCCCGGGCTGGTGGTGGAATGCCAGGACGAGCGCAGTCAACAGAAGAACACAGACAA
>JAFUPS010000082.1 GCA_017481085.1 Clostridia bacterium
GGCCATTTCCGAGCTGCTGGGCTTTTCCAGCCCCGGTTATTTCTCCAAGACCTTTAAACGTATCACCGGCATGTCACCGCAGGAATATCAGCGTTCGCTGAACCGTCTGCTCGGATAAAAAAGGAGGAGTCGTTATGAACTATACCGAAGAAAAATTGGCCGCCAACGGCTATCGCCGCACCTATGCGGACGATCTGGCCCGTCTGGTCGAGCAACGGCAGCAGCAGGCCGCCGCCAAACGCGCCGCCTACGCCCAAAACATTTTCACCGATCCCGAGCCCTACCGCGAGCAGTTCAAGCGAATGCTGGGGTGGCCGCTGGTCGATCATCAGCCCGAAGCGCTGCCGACTCCCCAAAGCGAGCTGCTGGCCGCCGAGGACGGGTATCACCTCTATCGCATGCAGTTTGAGATACTGCCCGGTCTGCACATGCACGGTCTGCTGTATCGGGCCGACGGCGACGACCAAAAACCGCTGGTGCTGGTGCAGCACGGCGGCAACGGCACACCGGAGTTCATCGGTAATCTGTTCGGTGAAGGCACCGCTAACTACAACGATATGCTGCAGCGCGTAAAGAAGCACGGCGTGCATATCTTCGCACCCCAGCTACTGCTGTGGGAGGAAAGCTACGAAGTCCCCTATAACCGCCAGGATCTGGATATACGGCTCAAACGCGTGGGCGGCTCCATCACGGCGGTGGAGGTGTACGGCCTGCAGCGTATCCTCGATTACTTCGAAGCGCAACCGTACGTGTCCTGCTTTGGCATGGTCGGGCTTTCCTACGGCGGCTTTTATACGTTGTTCACCACCGCCATCGACACGCGCATCCGGTCCGCCGTCTCCTGTGCGTATTTCAACACACGCGACAAAGTGCCGTGGGTTGACTGGACGTGGTTTGGCGCGGCCGAAACGTTCGACGATGCCGAGGTCGCCTGCCTGGTATATCCGCGTCGGCTGTGCCTGGAGATCGCCGACCACGACGAGCTGTTCGACCATCAATACGGCGTGCAATCGTTCGAGACGGTCAAGCGGCTCTGCCACGAGGTAGGGACCGATTGGATCAAGCTGATCGTGTTTGACGGTTGCCATGAATTTTGCCACGACGACGCCCCCATTGAGCAACTCATCGCCGATCTTCAAGCAAACTAAGGAACCTTTCCCGGCGCTGACCGGGACGAAAATAACCATATTGAAACGGAGGACAATACAATGAAAATGGTAAAAGACAAGAAACTGGTAGTAGGCGCTGACTTCGCCGGCTATCCTCTGAAGGAAGCGGTCGTTGCGCACCTCAAGGCCAAGGGCTGGGAGATCACCGATATGGGCGTGAAGGCCGACAGCGATCCGAACGATACCGATCTGATGTTCCACCGCGTCGGTCTGCGCGTGGGCGCCATGATATCGGAGGGTGAGTTCGAGCGCGCACTGCTGTTCTGCGGCACCGGTATGGGTATCCACATCGCCGCCAGCAAGTGCCCGCACGTCCACGCCGGCGTGGTTGAAAGCGTACCGGCGGCGCTGCGTGCTATCACCGGCAACGGCGTCAACGTGCTGGCCATGGGCGCGTTCTACGTCGCACCGGCCATGGGCTGCGACATCGCGGACGCCTACCTCAACGCCGAGCTCGGCTCCGGCTACGAGTGGTGGCACAATTTTTACGAGTTCCACAAGCTCGCCATCGACGAGCTGGAAGCGTTCAACTACGAGGAATACAAGCAGAACGGCTTCAAGGTCAACAAGCTGGGCGACTTCGACCTCACGCTGGAAACCAAACCGGACGACATCTAACAACCAAAAACTCCCGACCACGGTCGGGAGTTTTTTATATGGTCTGCAGGTATTTTTTTGGCGGCACGCCAACGACGCGTTTGAAAAAGGTCGAGAAGTAATTGGGGGACGAAAAATTCATCCTGTCTGCCACCTCGGTGGGTGTCATTCCCTGCTGCAACAGCTTGATTGCCTCGTTACAGCGCAGCCGCGACCAGTACAGCTTCGGTGTCGTACCGGAATACATTTTAAACAACAGCTTCAAATAACTGACGCTGATGTTTTCCGCGGCGGCAATGTCCTCCAGCCCGATATTTTCATATACACGCTCGGTCATGGCGGTGACGATGCTGTTGTATTCCTGCGCGCTACGCGATACCACCAACGGCTTTCGTGCCTCACCGCCACGACTCAGCCCAATGAGAAACGCCGCTAATCGGGCCGCACACTCCATTACGGCATACGCGTCCGCCGTTGCTTCGAACAACCGATACGTCTGCCGGAACAGCCGCCGGAAATCCTCCAGCTCCTCCTCGTTTAAACGAAATACGCCGCGACACAGCTCGGCCGGCAGCTCACCGTCGGTGGCAAAGCTGAGGATGAACACCTTGGTCGGAGTATTTTCATCGCTGCGGATGCTGTGGAATTCCATCGGTGCATGCAAGATCAGCTCACCTTGCTTCAGGCGATAGACGTTGGCATCCTCCGTTACCTGTATCTCACCGGCCTCCACGTACACGATCTCCCAGAAGTCGTGCGATTCGCCTGCATAGAAAAACCCATTGTCCCATTGATACCGAAACGCCGTGCAAAAGCGTTCCACCGTGAACGGCTTTTCCACCAAAATACTATTTAAAATCATAAGTTTTCTATCCTTTTTCCTCTTGTTTTATTGTTATCGGCAACGTATAATGATTATAGCAAGAGGCAAATTTCTTGTCAAGGAGCGATTGTTTATGAAGAAAGGTATCAGCATCTGGGCCTTTTCCGACCGCGATCCCAACGCGTGCTTTGCGCTGGCCAAAGCCTGCGGCTACGACGGTGTGGAGGTCGGTCTGGGCGAAGCCGGTCCGGTGACGTACAACGCCACCAAGGCAGAGATCGACGCCCTGCGTCGGCTGGGCGAGTCGTACGGTCTGTCGTTTTACAGCCTAGTGTGCGACGATTGCTGGGCGTACTCCCTCACCTCCAACGATCCGGACAAGCGTCGGCGTGGCGAGGAGATGATCCTCCGTCAGCTGGAGCTTGCCTCGTGGCTGGGGTGCGACACCATTCTGGTACTGCCCGGCATGTTGGAGTGCGACGATGAGGTCGTGCCGTACGACGTGGCCTACGATCGCGCGCTGGATGCGCTGAAGCGGCTGGCCCCCTACGCC
>JAFUPS010000083.1 GCA_017481085.1 Clostridia bacterium
CGGTGAGCGAGGGGCTTTACGGCAAAGTGCTGTCGGCGGCATTTCACCGCTATAGTCCGTTCCCCACGTGGAGTAGTGCGTGGCGGCTGAACGCCGGTCTGTCCGGTAGCTGCCTGGCAGAGCTGAACATCCACGATATCGACGTGATCCAGGCGATCTTCGGGCTTCCGCGATCGGTGCGCTGTGAGTTGCAGAGCAACGTGTATCCGTACGATTTTGCCGATACCACGTTTGCCTATCCTGAGCTGTCGGTCTCTATCAAAAGCGCGTGGTACGATGAGGATTACCAGTTTAACGCCGGCTATGAGGTGACCTTTGAGCAGGGCGTGCTGGAGCATAAGAACGGTCAGGTGTGCTTTACGGATAACAGCGGCGTCACGCAGACGATTGCGGTCGAGGATGCGGACGGCGTGATGGGTGAGATCCGTTACTTTGTGAAAATACTGGATGCCGGTGCGGAGAACCGCCGTAACCCCCCGGAGGAATCGGCACGGACCATTTACACATTGGAAAAATTATTCGAAAGTGCCGGTTCTGGCGGCTGTGAGTTGCCGTATGGGGAGGAAGCATGAACGAGTTTTTGAGTTTTTATACACCCCCGATGCCGGCGATGAGGTCCTATCGCGAGACCATCGACATCGCTGTTGAGCACGGAGTGACCGCGGTGGAGGGCCTAAACAGCTTTGAGTTCGAAACGCCCGATCCGGCGGTGGCACGCGAGTTGCGCGCCTATGCCGATAGCCGCGGCGTGAAGTTTTCGTGTTTTTCGGTATTTTGCTGTCTGGTGGGAGAAAATACCGAGGAAGAGATCGCCAAGGTCAAGGCGTATGCCGACGTGGCGGCCATTTTGGGTGCGCCGTATCTGCATCACACCATTGCCTGCGAATACAGCGATCCGAACAAGATCCTGCCGTATAGCGAGGAATACTTCGCGCAGGGCATCCGTGCAGTACGCGAGATATACGATTACGCCGCCGAGCGTGGCGTCAAGACTATCTACGAGGACCAAGGCTACCTGTTTAACGGCGTGAAGAATTTCGGTCGGTTCTTGAACGAGGTAGACCGCGAGGTGGGTGTGGTGGCCGATTTCGGTAACATCACCATGGCCGGTGAGGATATTGTATCGTTTTTGAAGGTGTTTGCGCCGCGTGTGTGCCACGTACATATCAAGGACGTGCACATGACCGCCGATAACCCGGACGGTTCGGGGCTGAAAACGCTGGACGGCCGCTACATGCACGAGGTGCCGCTGGGCACGGGCGACGTCCCGTTTGCCGAGGGCATGAAGCTGCTGCGTGAGGCTGGCTACAACGGCTACTACGCGTTGGAAACGACGGCAACGGATAACACGCCCGAAGCGGTTTCTGCGCTTCTGAACTGTGCATCTGCGCTGATTGGCGCTTAAATCAAACGATTTTAGAAGGAGGATACCCCTATGAAAAAGATTGTTTCTATGTTTCTCATTTTGGCTGTGATGCTGTGCGTGCTGGCGATGCCGGTCGGCGCGGCGGACGCGGTGGAATCCCGTGTATACCTCGATGCGCCGGCGCAGGCCCAGACCGGTGATGCGATCGGCGTGGCGCTGTACGTCAACGGCAACACCGCCGCCGGCGGTGCGCAGGGCACCGTGACCTACGATGCCGACCGGTTGGAATACACCGGCGTGACGTTGCGTGATGACGTGACGGCGCTGGGCAACACCGAGGACGTCACCATCAAGGCAGACGGCACCGGTGTGATCAATTTTGTGACGCTTTCCAACGTAGCCAACGGCGAAGCGCCGGCCGATGCGTGGCTGACGCTTAACTTCACCGTGAAGATGGACGCTGCCGGTGAGGAAGCAGCTGTGGCGCTGAGTGACGTGGTTGTGTCGGATAAAGCCGGTCTCAACCGCTTGAATGCGACCACGCTGGATACGGCGGTCAAGGTGATTACCGTTGGCGAAAACGACTATGTCGATATGGACGGCGCGACCATTCGTACCGATCTGGTCAACCAGGGCATCCGCTTCCAGGCAACGCCGGACAGCGCCACGGTGGATCTGTCTGCCATCACCGAGGTGGGTGTGGTGATGATGCCCAAGAAGTTGCTGTACGAGGGCCAGGATCTCACCAAGGAAACGGTCGGCAAGGGCGGCACGGTGCCGGCGGTTGCCAGCATCAATGCGGATACGGCCGAAAAGCTCGCGCTGGTCAAGAGCGGCGAGGCTGTATATGCCACGCTGACCAACGGTACCACCGATGGCCGTGCCAACGTGGAGATCGTGGCGCGTGCATACGTGGTCGTGGGTGGCGAGACCATCTATAGCTACAACGATATTGCCGATAAAGCGATCGTCACCGGCGAGGCGACCAAGACGCTCGTCGGCTTGGCACAGTCGATTGCCGCTAAGGAGATCGCCGGTGGTGCGACCGATACGCTGGGTGAGCTGCTTACCAAGCAGGAAACGCTGTCCGATGACGAAGTGACCACGCTTCTCACCTTCTGCCGCGAGAATTTCAGCAAGCTGTAAGGGAGGCGCTTTGGGTGAATAAGAACTATTTGGCACCGCAGGTGTCGGTTATCCGTATGATGGCTGCCTCTATCACCACCGTGTCTACCGAAACCTCGTGGGACGATAAGTGGAACGAAGCGCTGCAGGAAGAAGATAACGCATAAGAAAAACCGCCGATGCATGCATATGCATCGGCGGTTTTGTTCGTTTCATTAGATCTTATATACGATATACGATACAGCGTCGAAAGTGGCGGTGCCGTTTTCTACCGTCACGCCGCTTTGCAGCAGTACCTCACCGGGGGTGGGGATCTCGACGGTTTGGGTGGCATCCGACGGATTGACCGCAACCACCACCGTTTCGTCAGCGGCGGTACGCTTGTATACAAACGGATAATCGGTGTGCACCACGTCAAACGCGCTGTCTGCCATCAACGCCGGATGCGCTTTGCGCAGCGCGATCAGCGTTTTGGTGAGGCTTAACAGCGAATGCGGGTCGTTTCTCTGTGCCGCCACTGTCGGGGCAGCTTCGGCGGGATCGGTCGGCAGATACGGCGTATCCGAGGTGGAGAAGCCGTGGTTTTTGCCGTTTTCCCATTGCATTGGCGTGCGCGAGCCGGTGCGGTTGAAGCCGCCCTCCTTGGAGGAAAGCCCCTCTACGTACCGCATGCCGATCTCGTCGCCGTAGTACACCAGTGGCACGCCCGGCATGGTGAGCAGAAACACCATAGCGGCTTTCAGCTCCTCTGTGTCGCGCAGCAGCGACAAACGCGGGATGTCGTGGTTGCCGGTGGGAATGGAGATGTAACCGTCGGCTTTGGTGGCGTTGTAATGCTCGAGATACTCGTTTAAGAACTCGGTCAAGCCACCCTTGCCGGCGCGGCGAAAATAACTGTCGCCGGAATTGAACTCGTCGTTGACGCTGGTGCCGCGCTCGTAGCGGAACAGCGTGGTATACGCCTTGAGACCGCTGTGAATGAGAAAGTCAATATCAAATCCGGCGCGGATGGCGCGCTTGGGATGGCACCACTCGGCGATGAGCACGTTATCCGGATACTCGACCTTGTACCGCCCGATCACGTCGTTCCACAGCTCGATAATGCCCTCGCCATCGGGATCGTTTTTCACCAGCGACGAGGCGAGGTCTACGCGGAAGCCGTCTGCACCAAGTGCCGACCAGAAACGCATGACGTTCAGCAGTTCCTCACGCATGGCCAGACAATCGGGGTGATCCATCGGCAACTGCCACGGCCGGGTGATGACCTTGAAGCCGTAGTTGAGCGCCGGCTGGCAATAGAAGAAGTTCTTCATGTAGCATCCGTCGCGGTCGGAATATCCGCTGATCAGCGCGTTGCCGTCGGTATCCCACACCGAGTTGCTCCAGACGTAGCGGTTGGTGTACTGGTTTTTCTCCGGCTTGGCCGATTGTTGAAACCACTCGCACTCCAGCGAGGTGTGTCCGGCTACCAGATCCAGCACCACCTTGATACCGCGCTTTTTGGCTTCGGCGGCCAGGGCGGCAAAATCCTCGTTGGTGCCATAGCGCGGCGCGACCTTGTAGAAATCGGTAATATCATAGCCGGCGTCGCGGAAGGGGCTGACGAAGATAGGGTTGAGCCAGATGGCGGTATAGCCCATCTCCTGCACGTAATCCAGCTTGGCGGCGATGCCTTTAAGGTCACCGATGCCGTCGCCGTTGGAATCGTAAAACGATTGCGGATAGATGTTGTAAAACACCGCGTCGTTTAGCCATTTCGGTTTGGGCGCATGCATGGCTATCGCTCCTTTTTTACATGTCGTATTCGGCAAACAGCTTCTCCAGATACGCTTTGGTGGCCAGGATATCACGGGTTTGCTCGTCGCCCGAGATCTCGCGCTCGATGGTGAACGGGCCGGTATAGCCCAGCGCCTTCAGCTTCTGCACCACCACCGGCAGATTGGCCAGACCTTCGCCCACCTGCACCTCGCGGCCCAGCTCCAGACCGTCGACCGGGAACAAACCGTCTTTGATGTGGGTGTTCATGACGTACTTGCCGAACACGTCCAGCGCATCCACCGGATTGCCCATGCCATAGAGGATGAGGTTGGCGGTGTCGAAGTTGATGCCGAGGTTATCTGTGCCGATAGCCTGAATGGCACGCAGCATGGTCACCGGCGTTTCCTGACCGGTCTCAAACAGGAAATACTGGCCGCGCGCCTTCATGCGCTGTGCCAGCCAACGGAGCGCGCCCACCGTGCCGTCGAAATCCGGATCGGTCGGGGAGATGGGCAGGAAGCCCACGTGGGTGGCCATGGAGGTCACGCCGATCTTTTCGGCAAACTGTGAGCCGCGGTCCAACTCCTGAATGCGGTGTGCGCGGTAGGCCGCCGGCACCAAGCCGATGGTCACCGGACCGTGAGTGAAGTTCCACTCGCACGGACCGGTCCAGCCGGCCCACAGGGTGGAGACCTCCACGCCGTATTTTTCCATGCACTGCACGATCTTCGCCGCGTTTTCATCCGTAAACAGCGCCGGCTCCCAGATGCACACCTGGCAGGAGGCCAGCCCCAAGTCTTTCACTTTGGCAAATTCTTTATCCAGGTCAGTGCCCGGATTTAAGGTAATCAATACACCGATCTTACTCATGTTTCAACCATCCTTTTAATTAAAATAATGGATATCCTTACCATACCATATTCACCCGGAAATTACAATCGTTTTAGCAAGAAAAAGCAGAAAAGACGAAGAAGAAGGAAGATTTCACCACTCTGCCGTTATTGCAGGATCGACCGCTGATATTCGCTCGGTGTCATGTGCGTGAAATTTTTGAAACAGCGGGAAAAATACTGCGCCGTATCAAAGCCCAATAGCTCGGCGATCTGCGCAAAATTGTGCTTGCGTTCGCGGATCATGCGCTTGGCCTCTTTGATCTTCAGCGAATTGAAATACCGGATGATACCGCCCGGGCGGTACAGCGCAAACAGTGTTTTCACGGTCGTTTCGCTTTTGCCCATTGCCTTGGCGATATCGGCTACCGTCAGCTTGTCGCACACGTGTTCGTGCAGCAGATCGAGGATCTCCTTCACTTCGATGGGCACGTCCATGCCGTTGATGTGCACGTTTAAGCGGTTTTGCTTATCCATCGTTTCCTTGTGGCGGTACAGCTTGACCAGCAGCACCTCCAGCAGATTTTTGATCATCTGTCGCCCGCCGAACGGTGCGTCAGGCAGCGTTTCCAGCTTTTGCAGCAGCGGATTTTCCGGGTCGGCCAGCCGAAAGCAGGCCATACCCTCCTCAAACAGCAGCGCCATCAGCGCGCGTTCTTCGGCATTCAGACGAATGATCTTTCCCTCAAAATGCCGCATCGCCTCGCTGTGACATTCAAACGACACGATGCTGACGTTTGGAGGTACGCTCTGGTTGCCGGAAAGGTTGTGATATTCGTTTGGTTTATGGAACGTGACTTCGCCGCTTTTGAGTGTAAAACGGTTGTTGTCGGCGGTACACAGCATCTCGCCCTTGTCGATGTATACCATCTCCCAAAAGTCGTGCCGTTCGCCGTCGTATTGGAAGTCCTTGGATAGCTCCATGTAGAACACGGTGATGATGTTATCTACGCAAATAACCGACGGAAGCTCATGTTTTATAAAATTATCCTTCACAGAAAACCACCTCGCCTGATTGTATTAATATTATACCCGATTGTCCATTTAATTGCAAGAGGAAAATCGGTATACTGAAGATGAAATATCCCAATACATAAGTCAATGTCATTGAGATAAAAAAATTGGTCATTCTGAGGAGGGCGTAGCCCGACGTGAGAATCCGTTTATTATGGGCAACGGATTGCCACGGTCGCTAGGCTCCCTCGCAATGACAGGCTAAACTTAATGACATTACTGCATAAGGAGGAGTCAGTATGTATACTGTTTTGGTGCTGTCCTGCCATCCGGACGATATGGAGATCGCCTGCGCCGGCACGCTGCTCAAATGCAA
>JAFUPS010000084.1 GCA_017481085.1 Clostridia bacterium
AGTACGAGTTTGAGGTGCGTGAGGTGCCCTCCGAAGCACGGCTGTTGGCCGAGCGGAAATCCACCGGCACACAGTGGATAAACGGCAAGGCGTTTAGCTTTACAGAAAAAGCAGAGGTCGAGCCGAATCTGCTCATGGCAGATGTTGCCTCGATGCTGCAGGTGGGGCAAAACGACTACACCGTAAAGGTACATTGGTATCAAGGCGAGAACGTCTATTACGCTCTGTTTGGCGAAAACGTCACCGAAAGCCTGAAAAACTGCTTGGCGTACGATACCGATTTAGAGGCGGTGTATCTGGCCGGTCAGTTTGGCGTGTATAGCGATCAGCCGTATGAGGACGATCCGCAGGATGACCGCTATTTCTTCGGTCAACACTTCTATGTCGGCAAATTGCCCGAAGCAGTCACCGAGCCGTCGACCGATGGTCTGCCGTTCTTCCGCGGTAAGCTGACCGTCTCGCAGGATGTGGAGTGGGCAGACGAGGTCACTCATTTGCGCGTAGAGGGTTCGTATTCGATGGCAACGGTGCGCATCAACGGCCAAGAAGCCGGCGAGCTGTTTTTCGACCGTGTGTTGGATATCCGCCCGTTTAAACAACCGGGTATCAACCGCGTGGAAGTGGATTTCCTGATGAGCAACCGCAATTTGCTTGGTCCGCACCATTGTGCCAACAGAGGGGCACGCTACAGCGTGTCGCCGTGGTCGTACGAGCTGTTCGGCGGATGGAATGACGATAAGAACGAATGCTACAACGAGCGTTACGAGCTGACCAAGCTGTATTGCAAATAACATAGCTCAAGAGGACGTCTGCTTACCGACGTTAATAAACGTACTTTAGGGGCGGTCGTAGAAAGCGACCGCCCCTCATTTGTTATTAATACAAAGAGGAGGTACTGTATCATGAAATCGCTTGCTTTAAAAACCGTTGCTTTAGTACTTGCGATGGCGTTGCTGCTCGGCATGGCCGGTTGCGGCGAGAAAGAGCCGGAATTCGCTCTAACGCTGACCACCGTTTATAACGGTGCTACGGTGAGCATGGAAAACCCGATCATCGCCGCCTACATGGATGCCACCGATGAGGCATCGGTCGTCGCCCTGCTGGAAGAACACGAAGGCAGAATATACGACTATGCGGGGCTGAAATTTGCGTGGGAAGGTGACCGCAGCTATACCTACAAGGTGTATTTTGCAGAAGATGAACATTTTAAGAGTGCCATCACCTTTGAAACCTCTAATTTACAGCTCAACCACAAAGGCGTTTTTATGCCCGGCAAGACCTATTGGTGGAAGGTAGAAAGCAGCAACGGCGGCAGCTCGATGGTGGACAGCTTCACTTTGGAGCCGAATACGGTGCGCTATGTCACCTTTGATCAGGCCAAGAACGTCCGCGATGGCGGCGGCTGGAAGACCGAGGACGGCAAAACCGTCAAATACGGTATGATCTACCGTGGCGGAAAGGTCAATCCGGGCGGCGGTACCAAGGGTCTGTCGGAGTACGACCATTACGTGTTTGAGGACCTTCTCGGCATCAACTGCGAGATCGATCTGCGCACGCAGGACGCCGATGACGGCGGCCAGATGTCCAGCGTGTTCGGCTACGACACCAAATACGTAAAGGCATCCATCCAGGGGTATACCTATATTTTCCCGGATTTCCAACAGGATGAACCGCAAAAGCGTGAGTTTAGCCCGATCATCCCCGAATCGCTCAAAAAGATTTTTGAGGCGATGGCTGACGAAAGCAACTACCCGATCTACTACCATTGCAACGCCGGTGCGGACCGTACCGGCACGGTGGCGTTCCTGCTCAACGGTCTGCTGGGCGTCTCTCGCGAGGACCTCACGCGGGATTTCGAGCTGACATCCTTCTCCAAATACGGTCAGCGTTCGCGCAGTAAGATCGTGAAGGGTGCGTTTGATGATAGCGGTATTATGCAGGACGATGCCGGTAACTACGTCGCATGGGACTACATGATCGACAAGATGCTGGCCGATTACGGCACCGGCGACGGCAAGCTGTCCTCGGCTATTGAAAACTACCTTATCACCGTTTGTGAATTGGAGCAGTCGACTATCGATCAAATTCGCACCATTATGCTGGAGGGCTGATCCATGTCGTTTATTGAAATTCAAAGTGCCGGCATCAATTTCGTGGTGGATATCACGCCGGCGGGGTATGCGCGGCTGATCCATTTTTCGCCGTTGCCGTTTGACCGTGAGGCGTACCATCCGGATAATTATAGTTGGTATTACACGCTGATGGAGCTACACGGCTATGGTTGCGATATCAATGACCACCATGCCTCGCGGCATACGCTGTGCTCGCCGGGACGTGAGCTGCGCTACGTCTCGCATGAGCTGGAGCGCACGGCCGCCGGGCAAACGCTGACGGTGCATCTCTCTGACGGTGCGATCAATGCCCATCTGCATTATGCGTTTTACGATACCGCCGCTGTGGTGGGTTCGTATGCGGAAATCGAAAATATCGGTGACGAGCCGTTTGCCATCGACTATGTCACCTCCTTCGTCTATTACGGCATCGCGCAGAAGCATCCCCGCTGGGAGGACGAGAGCTACGTCTATATTCCGCATAACAGCAGTCACAGCGAGCTGCAATGGCGCAAG
>JAFUPS010000085.1 GCA_017481085.1 Clostridia bacterium
CAGGCGGTTGTGACGGCACATCAGCGCGCGGTAGCACAGCTCCAGACGCTCGTCAAAGATCTTCCAGAACTTGTCGATATCGCCGCCGGAGGACAACGCGACATCCGGCAGGTTGATGGTCACAACGCCCTGGTTAAAGCGACCGTAATATTTCGGCTGGTTGGTCTCCGGATCGACGTACGGGGTGAGGAAACTGCGGCAACCCATGCAGGTATAGCAATGGCCCTCGCCGTTTTTATCGACCTTGTATTCCAGCATCTTCTTTTCGGAAATGTAGTCCGGCACCATACGCTTGGCGGTGCATTTTGCCGACAGACGTGTGAGATACCAGAACGGGCTATCCGGCGTGACGTTCTGCTCCTCCAGCACGTAGATGAGCTTCGGGAACGCGGGGGTGATCCACACGCCGGCCTCGTTCTTCACGCCCTGGATACGCTGCAACAGCACTTCCTCAATGATGAGTGCGAGATCTTTTTTCTCCTGCTCGTTGCGCGCTTCGCCCAGGTACATAAACACAGTGATAAACGGTGCCTGACCATTGGTGGTCATCAGCGTGACGACCTGGTACTGAATGATCTGCACACCGCGGCGGATCTCGTCGCGCAGACGGGATTCCACAATACGATCAATAGCCTCCGGCGATGCGAAACCGCCAAAGCTCTCGGCCTCGGCAATCACTTCCTTGCGGATACGCTCACGGCTGGTCTGCACAAACGGAGCCAGATGCGTCAGCGAAATGGACTGACCGCCATACTGGTTAGACGCCACCTGCGCAATGATCTGCGTGGCAATGTTGCAAGCGGTGGAGAACGAATGCGGCTTTTCGATCAGCGTACCGCTGATGACCGTACCGTTTTGCAGCATATCCTCCAGGTTAACGAGGTCGCAGTTGTGCATGTGCTGCGCAAAATAGTCCGCATCGTGGAAGTGGATGAGACCCTGCTCATGCGCCTCCACAATATCCTGCGGCAACAGCACACGCTTGGTGATATCCTTGCTCACCTCACCGGCCATGTAGTCGCGCTGGACGCTGTTGACCGTCGGGTTTTTGTTGGAGTTCTCCTGCTTGACTTCCTCGTTGTTGCACTCGATAAGCGAGAGGATCTGCTCGTCGGTAGTGTTGGTCTGGCGCACCATCGAGCGGGTATAGCGATAGGTGATATACTTGCGCGCTACCGCATAGGCGCGCAGACCCATCAGCTGGTTTTCCACCAGATCCTGAATCTCCTCAACGCTCGGCGCACGACCCATCTCCAGGCAGGTCTTTTCCACGTTGGCCGCCGCCTCGTGGATCTGTGCCGTTGTGAGGCGCTCCTTTTCGTCCACCGAGTTGTTGGCTTTGGTGATGGCAGAAATGATCTTCGTAATGTCAAAGACGACTTCCGTGCCGCTGCGTTTGATGATTTTCATTATGTGATCCTCCCCAAAGAAAAGTGGTATATTTTTTAAATAAAGACAAGACAAGCTCGCCGCAGGGCGAGCAAGACTAATTGTACACTATATCTTGTGTTTCTGTCAATGGGTTTTCCACAAGATTTGGGACAAATAGATGCACAATAAAGCCGCTCGGTTTTTGTGCGTTACGCCGAAAGGAAAAGCCTTTACGCCCTAAATTTCCGCATGATGCCGCGGAAACCGACCGAATATGGGGGAGTTTTTGGTTGTGAAACCGTTTCGCAAACAGACACAAGATATTGTGGTAAAGCATAAAAGAACAGGTGTGAAGAATTCGCACATACCACGCTTACCTTGTTTTCCATTACCTATTTTTTTCCACTTGCTATTAAAAAATCCCACCCTAGCGGGCAATGTCATTAAGTTAGTCCGTCACCCAGAGGGAGCATAGCGACCGTGGCAATCCGTAATTCTTAAAAACGGATTCTCACGTCGGGCTACGCCCTCCTCAGAATGACCAACTCTCTTATCTTAATGACAGCCCGATCGGGTGGGGATTTTTTTGTGTTATCGGATTTCGATGCCCAGCTTGAATTTGAGGTTGCCCAGAATCTTGTGCACAAAGCGATCGACCTGCTCCGGCGTGAGGGCAGCATCGGCGCTCTGGAAGGTGATGGCAAACGCCATGCTCTTTTTGCCTTCGCCGATATGCTCGCTGCGATACACGTCGAACAGCGTGACGGCGGTCACCGCCGGGCAAGCCTTGCGGATCTCCGCTTCGATATCGCCGCACGGCACCGCTTCGTCGGCCACCAGAGCGAGGTCACGGCTGACCGCCGGGAAGGCCGGCAACGGCTGATAACGGAAGTTCGGGTTGACATGCGCCATCAGCTTGTCATAATCCAACTCGCCGAGGAAGATCTTCTTACCGGCCTTGCTGTCCTTAGGCAGCTTGAGCTCGGCGTTGACGTCGTTCGCCAGCTTGCCGAAGTAACCCACGCGCTCACCCTCACATTCCACGTAAGCGGCAATACCCGGGTGCAGGAACGGCACATCGGTGCAGCGCACGTAGGTGAAGGTCAGGCCAAACGCCTCGGCAACAGCCTCCAGCGTACCCTTGACCGTGAAGAAATCCTCGTCGTCGCCAAAGATCGCCATACCGATGTGCGGATGTTCCTCCGGCAGCTCGGTGACCGGCACCTGTTTTGGCACATAGACGTTGGCCAGCTCGAACAACCGGCCGGCGGCGTTGCCGCGCTTGAGGTTTTCCACCACCACGTGCAGTAATGACGGCACGAGCAGCGGACGCATAATGGTCAGGTTGGAGCTGATGGGGTTGATGAGACGGATGACGTTGCGCTCCGGCGCGTCCTCCGCAACGTGCAGTGCATCCAGATCCGCATCCGCGTAAAACGCGAGCGTGGAGGTCTCAAAATAACCCTGAGCACACAGCGTGCGTTTCATCTTAGCACGCGTTTTCTGGTCGGCCGTCAGACCACCGCTGGTGGTGCTGGCGCTGGCCAGGAAGGTCGGAGTGATATGCTCGTAGCCGTATTCGCGGATAACCTCCTCCGCGATATCCGGCTCACCGATCTCGATATCCTCGCGCCAGCGCGGAGCGACCACGTCCAGCACGTCACCGTCGCGGGTGACCTCGAACTGCAGGCTGGCCAGAATGCGCAGCACGTCCTCGGCCGGCACCTCAATGCCGAGCAGCGCGTTGATGCCCGACAGCGTGGCCGTAAACCGCTTGCCCTCACGCGGCGCACCGGCGGTGCAGTCAAACGCACTTGCGGTGATCTCGCCCACATTCAGCTCTTCGATGAGGTGCAGCGCACGCGCCATACCCAGCTCGCAGGTGTATTCCGAAATACCCTTCTCATAGTGGGCGGAGGCATCGGTATTCTGTCCCAGACCGCGCGCCGTCTTGCGGATGTTATCGCGCGCAAATTTCGCCGATTCAAACAACAACTGGGTGGTGGACTCCTTGATCTCGCTGTTGAGACCGCCCATCACACCGGCCAACGCGACCGGCTTTTCGCCATCACAGATCACCAGATTCTGCGGCGACAGCGTAAATTCTTTTTCATCCAGAGTGATGATCTTTTCGCCATCGGTCGCACGGCGCACCAGAATACGGGTGGATTCCAGCGTATCCATATCAAATGCATGCATCGGCTGACCGATCTCCAGCATGACGTAGTTGGTGATATCGACCACGTTGCTGATACTGCGCAGACCGCACAGCGCCAGACGGCGCTTCAGCCAACGCGGCGACGGGCCGGCGGTGATGTTGCGGACGTAGTGGCCGAGATATCGCGGGCACAGGTCCTTAGCCTCCACCGCGACATCCAGCGTCGGGTGCTTGTAATCGGAGGTGGTGTAATCGGTCGCCGGCATTTTCAGCGGTTTGCCGAGCGCCGCCGCCACTTCACGGGCAATGCCCAGCACCGACTGGCAATCCGGGCGGTTGGCCGTGACCGAAATATCAAAGATCACATCGTCGAGCCCGACGACCTTGGCAATATCCTCGCCGGCCACCGTGTCCTCCGGCAGAATGAGGATGCCGTGCACCTCTGCGCCGTCGATATAATCGTCGTTGATGCCAAGCTCTTCGCCCGAGCACAGCATACCGTGGGACATCACACCCATCAGCGGTTTCGCCTTGATGACGATGCCGCCCGGCAGACGGGAGTTATCCAGCGCGGCCGGCACGTGAGCGCCGACGTAGATATTATCCGCACCGGTGGAAATTTCAATATCCTTGCCATAGGCACCGCAATCCAGCTTGCACATGGTAAGGTGGGTGCCTTCCTGCTTGACCGCCTCGGTGATAACACCGACCACCACGCGGTCGATCTCTGCCGACAGGTCAATGAGTTCTTCCACTTCAAAACCGCAGGAGAACAAACGCGTCTGCAGTTCTTCTGCCGACACGTCGATATCGACGTATTCTTTCAGCCAACTGAACGGTACTTTCATCGCTGTTCTCCTCCTTAATCTTTAAATTGTTTCAAGAACCGGACGTCGTTTTCAAACAGATAGCCCATGTTGTTGATGCCATACTTAAGCATGGTGATACGCTCTACGCCGATACCGAACGCAAAACCGGAATACACATCCGGGTCGATGCCGCCGTTTTCCAGCACCTTGCGATGGACCATGCCGGCACCCAGCACCTCGATCCAGCCGGTGCCCTTGCACAGCGAGCAGCCCTTGCCGCCGCACTCAAAGCAGGACACGTCAACCTCGACGCTCGGCTCGGTGAACGGGAAGTAGGACGGGCGCAGACGCGTCTTCACGTCGGTGGAGAAAATGGTCTGCACAAACTTGTCCAGCATGCCCTGCAGGTCGCACAGCGTGATGCCCTTATCCACGACCAGACCCTCCATCTGATGGAACATCGGGGAATGGGTGGCGTCGCTGTCCGAACGGAACACACGGCCGGGCACCAGCACCTTGATAGGCGGCTGCTGATTTTCCATCACGCGCACCTGACCGGGGCTGGTGTGGGTGCGAAGAATGATATCCTCTGCCACGTAGAAGGTGTCCTGCATATCGCGCGCCGGATGGTTTTTCGGCACGTTAAGCGCGGTGAAGTTGTGGTAATCATCCTCAATTTCCGGGCCCTCGTAGATCTCAAAGCCCATGCCGGCAAACACGTCCACCATCTGATCCTTCACGATGGTGATGGGGTGCAACGAACCGGCCGGACGACGGGTAGCAGGCATAGTGATATCCACCGCCTCGCGCGCATTCTGGGCCGCCAGCTCGATCTGCGCGATCTGCTCGCTCTTGGCCTGATACTGCGCTTCTGCCCATTTTTTGGCCTCGTTGATGATCTTACCGGCCTGCGGACGCTCCTCGGCAGGGACGTTGCGCAGTTCGGTCATCAGCAGGGAATAATGGACCTTTTTGCCCAAAAACTCCTGCCAGAACGCCGCCAACTGCTCCTTATTTTCCACCGCGGCAAGCGATGCCTCCAGTTGCACGGCCAGTTGCTCGATCTTCTGTTTCATCATTTGTTAAACACCTCAATTACAAAACCGCCGGTTACGGCAGCACATATACGGTACTATTTTATAACAACCGCACGCGATTGTCAATTAAGAATTGAAAAATTCAACCTTCTGTGATATACTATCAGCAGAAAGGGGGCTGGACCTGTGAAAGAGGAATTTTCCCGCTCGGCGCTGCTGTTTGGCGAAGAGGCCGTGGAGGCGCTTGGCACCAAACGCGTCGCGGTATTCGGCATCGGTGGCGTGGGCGGTTACGCCGTGGAGGCGCTGGCACGTGCCGGTATCGGAGCGTTGGATCTTATTGATAACGATACCGTTTCGCTCTCTAACATCAACCGCCAGCTCATCGCCACCCATACCACCGTCGGGCGACCGAAGGTGGAGGTAGCCGCCGAGCGCGTGCGTGATATCAACCCCGATTGCGTTGTGCGCACCTTTCCCCTGTTTTATCTGCCCGAAACGGCTGACGATTTCGATCTGTCGGTGTACGATTATGTCATCGACGCCATCGACACGGTCAGCGCCAAGCTGGAGTTAGCTGTACGTTGCACAGCCGCCGGCGTACCACTCATCAGTAGCATGGGCACCGGCAACAAACTGGACCCTTCCCGGTTTGAGGTGGCCGATATCAGCCAAACGTCGGTGTGTCCGCTGGCCAAGGTGATGCGCGTGGAGCTACGCAAGCGCGGTATCCCCCACCTCAAAGTGGTGTACTCCCGCGAAGAGCCGCAAAAAAACGTTATCGACGACCACGGCCGCCGTGCCCCAGGCAGTGCTTCGTTCGTACCGGGAGCGGCCGGTCTGTTGCTCGCCGGCGAAGTGATAAAAGACCTTGTGAAATAACCGCCCACCGGCGGTTATTTTTTTGCAAAATTGCCGCACTTTTCCTCTTGACACTTTTTCTAAAACGTGTTAATCTGTTTTTCGAAACAAGATGAAAGGTCGGTTGCTTATGACAAAGGTGTTGCCGAAATACACGCTGGGCGAAGAGTTGGTCAACGCCATTTCCCATGGGCTCGGCGCGGTGTTAGGGGTAGTAGGGACGGTACTGCTTGCCTTGAAAGCAGTCGATACCGTGCAGCGCATCGCGGCCATCGTATACGGTTGCTCGCTGGTGCTGATGTTTGCCATGTCCTGCCTTTACCACGCGGTCACCGCCCGGCGCGCCAAATACGTGTTGCGCATGTTTGACCATTCGGCCGTGTCGTTGCTGATCGCCGGGACATATACTCCCTACACGATGATTGCCCTACGCGGCACACTCGGCTGGGTGTTGCTGGCGATCGTTTGGGGTTGCGCTGTCCTCAACATCGTGCTCAGCGCCGTTAATATGGAGAAATTCAAAACGGCCAGCATGGTGTGCTATATAGCCAGCGGCTGGTGCATTTTACCGGCGCTCAACACGCTGCTGCAGTCGATGACCACGCCGGGAATCTGGTTGCTGTTTCTCGGCGGTGTCGTTTACACGGTGGGAATCGTGTTTTACAAACTGAAAAAAATTCCCTATATGCACGCGGTGTGGCACATCTTTGTCATCGCCGGGGCAGTACTGCAATATCTCAGCCTATACGGCTACGTATTCGGATAAACCAAGGAAGCGTGAACGACACGCTTCCTTTTTTTATTATATATTTTTAAAAAAAGGCTTTTACATTTGAG
>JAFUPS010000086.1 GCA_017481085.1 Clostridia bacterium
AGTTATACGGATTGACCGCCACCGGCTTAGCATAACCGAAACCGCACAGCACCAGCATGATGGCGCCCCATGGGTCGAGGTGGGCTTTCGGGTTAAGCGTCAGTCGTCCGTAGGCCTTGGGCGTGTAATCCCCCAACCAATGAGCCGTAGCTGCGTGCGCAAACTCGTGTACCGGCAGCATGACCAAAATGAGCACCGCATAAGAAACGAGCATGAGCACGATATTCAGAAACGACAGGTCGCCGCCCGATCTCAACAAAGAATACAGCATATCGTTCTCTCCACATCAAGAAACGGTTAAAGATAGTTTTGTCCATTCTAAGATATTATAATATATATTTAAGAAAAGTACAAGCCTAAATTTTGCAGATGCGGCAAAAAGTTTTGGGATTTTTTCGCTCCGGAAAAAATATTCCAAGAAAATTGAAAAAAATGCTTGATTTTCGCGTAATGTTCTGTTACAATATTTCACGATGTCTTAATCAGGATATGTCCGATTGCAAGGAGGTGCCGTATACCATGGCCAAATGTGATATTTGCGGTAAGAGTGTTGCGTTCTCGATGCAGGTTTCCCACTCCCACAGACGCAGCAACCGTACCTGGAAGCCGAACATCAAGCGCGTGAAAGCGATTGTCAACGGTTCGCCGAAGCGTGTTCACGCTTGCTCCCGTTGCCTGCGCTCGGGTAAAGTGACCCGCGCCATCTGATGAGGCTTACCTGTCCGAAACGACACGAAACGGTGTGACCATTCCGGTCACACCGTTTTTTCGTATGTCACAAAACGTTCACAATCATTTGAAACATCGTTTACATTTGATTTCGCTTTGCATGCTATAGTAAGATAGAAACATATATCTGTCTGACGACGGAAGGAGCATGAAAATGGCAAAGTGGATATACGTAGACACCGATGACCAAGCCATCGGTCAGGCGGTGATGACTGCTTTAGAAACCATGGGATACACCGCAAAGGAGATTCTCCCCTCTGCACCTGTGGCGGCGGACATACATATTCAGTGCACGCGGCAGGAGGAATCCCGTAGACTGCACATGGGACGGCTGACCGTCGATCTCGACAACGTCAGTGCTTCCACCGACGACGGCATGGATATTCATTTTACCCCCATTGAGTTTTCAATGCTTTGTTACCTGATGCATAACCGCCACCGCGCCGTATCGCGTGATGAGCTACTACCGGCGGTATGGGGCTTTGAAAACGATTCCGGTACACGCGTAGCAGACGACACCGTTAAACGGTTGCGCCGCAAGCTGAATGAGACCGACCTGCGCATCGAGACCGTTTGGGGCTACGGCTTTAAGCTGGTTGAGCAATAACAGACAAAAAACGCCATTGACTCTCGCAGAGCCAATGGCGTTTTCTTATGCTTTCGGGAACGTAACGGTAAAGGTCGAGCCAACGCCGACCGTGCTTTCCAGCTCCAGCGTGGCGCCAAGCACCTGCACGGCATGCTTGACGATGGACAGCCCCAAGCCGGTGCCGCCCACTTCTTTGGAGTGGCTCTTATCCACACGGTAGAAGCGCTCGAACACACGGCTTTGATGCTTTGGCGGAATGCCGATACCCGTATCGGCGACCGACAGCGTAACACCTTGCCCGGTCTCCGCGACCGTAACGGTCACGCTGCCACCCGGGCGGTTGTATTTGATAGCATTATCGCACAGATTATGCACGATGCCGCGGATAAGCTGCGGCACACCGGTGAGCTCTGCCGGTTCTCCTGCCACCGAAAGCGTGATCCCGGCAGCGATTGCCTGCGGCTGCAGCTCATCCAACGTTTCGGTTACCAATGCCAACAAGTCAACGCGTTCGGTCTGCATATCACCGGCACCCTCGTCTAAATGCGACAGATGAATAATATCCTCAATCAACCGGATCATACGGTGGGCCTCAGTGTAGATACGACCGGAAAACGTGCCGATATCCTCTTGCTTCACCATGCCGTTTTTCATCAATTCCGCATAGCCGGATATGGCATGCAACGGCGTTTTCAACTCGTGCGAAACGTTGGCGGTAAACTCACGGCGGAGCTTTTCCGCCTGACGGCGCTCGGTAACGTCAAACAACAGCAGCACCACACCGGATACCGCCCCGTGCGAGATAACCGGGCTGGCGTCCAGCTGATATTCCGCACCGTTTAATTTGACGATCTTTTCACAGCGTTGCCCCGTTTGGGCACTATACAGCGCCTCCTGCAGCTCTGGTTGATCGCATACCGTGAGAATGAATTTGCCGACGCTGCGAAGATCGGCTCCCAAAATTTTCTTCGCCGACGTGTTGATGGTGAGAATGTTACCCTTTTCGTTGAGCAGCACCAAGCCCTCGGTCATATCGGCAGTCAACGCTTCCCATTCATCCTGCTTGCGCTGCAGATCATACGCCTGTTGGCGTAGCTGGATCTGCTGATTATCAATACGGCGCAGCAGCGGTGTCAGCTCGGCGTATTCTTTGTTGGAAAGCGGACGGTCCAGATCAAGCTCGTTAAGCGGCTTGACGATACCTTTAGCCAGACGCGAAGCCAGCACAAGGGACAGCACGACCGCTACCGCCATGATCAGGCAGATCGGCTGTATCATTCCCAGCAACAGAAGTAAAATCGACTGATGCGCAATGGAAAGACGCACCACCGTGCCGTCATCCAATCGTCTGGCTGCATACAACGAGCGTTGCATGGTCGAAGCGGAATAGCGGGTGCTTTCGCCATATCCAAGCTCCAGCGCTTGCTTCACCTCTTCGCGCTCAATGTGGTTTTCCATTTTCTGCGGCTCCAGCCAGCTATCGTACATCACGGTGCCGTCCGCTGCGATCCACGTGATACGGTAATCGTCGCCGGAATGGAACCCCTCAAAATACGCTTCACCTTCGTGCGTGATGCCTTGCGCCGCCAAATCGACCTGCGTGCTGAGCTGATCGCGTTGCACGTCGGAAAAATAGCCGTACAGCACACCCATGATGAGGACAAGCGACGCCACAAACACCGCCACCGCCACCACGAAAATGGCGCGGAAAATGCGTTTTGTCATTTGATTTCCTCCAACCGATACCCAACACCGCGGACGGTGCGGATATAGTCGCCGCAAGCACCCAGCTTGGTGCGCAACGTGCCGATATGTACATCCACCGTGCGTGTCTCGCCGATATAGTCCTCTTCCCACACCTTTGCCAGTAGCTGATCGCGGCTATAGACACGCCCCGGATGCTGCATGAATAACCGCAACAGCTCGTATTCCTTCAGCGTCAACGCCACGCGGCGATCATCCGCCGTAACGGTGTGCTCCGCAAGATTCAGCGATAACGCACCGACACGCAAAAGCTGCGGCTCTTCAACCGGCGCACAACGACGCAGTACCGCCTTGACGCGAGAGATCATCTCCATCATGCCAAACGGCTTGGTGAGATAATCGTCCGCGCCGAGATCCAGCCCGTTGACCTTATCGTATTCTGTACCTTTGGCCGTCGCCATGATAACCGGAATACCGGCGGTGGCGGCATTGCCGCGCAAACGCTTCAGCAGGCTGATGCCGTCCTCGCCGGGCAGCATGATATCCAACATGATAAGCTGTGGCTTGTGCTGTGCCAGCGCCTCAAACAGCGCCGTGCCATCCGAAAAACCGGTAGCTTCAAAGCCGGATGCATTCAACGTATACAGCATCAGATCGCGGATGCTGCTGTCATCTTCAACACAAAAGATCATATTCACCTCTCCGTTTCGTTTCGATGTCCATCTTGTTATCCAAACCGCCCCGACAGGTAATCGGCGGTACGTTTATCCGTTGGCAGTGAAAATATCTGATGCGTGTTGCCGGTCTCGACCAGCTCGCCCAATAAGAAAAATGCCGTTCGGTCGGAAATACGCATAGCCTGTTGCATATTGTGTGTGACGATAACGATAGTATACTGCTTTTTCAGCCGAATTGCAAGGTCTTCGATCTTCGATGTGGAAATCGGGTCCAGCGCGCCCGTCGGCTCGTCCATCAGCAGCACCTCCGGTCCTACCGCCAATGCGCGGGCAATGCACAGCCGCTGTTGCTGACCGCCCGAAAGCCCGAGTGCCGGCTTCTTCAGCCGATCCTTTACCTCGTCCCATATCGCCGCGTCGCAAAGCGAACGCTCCACGATCTCGTCAAGCGTTTTTCGATTATGTATCCCGTGTGCACGCGGACCGTAGGCGATGTTATCGTATATGCTCATCGGAAACGGATTGGGTTTTTGAAACACCATCCCCACCCGCCGGCGCAGTGCGTCGACGTCGGATGTGCGGTAGATATCCTCCCCATCCAACAGCACCTTACCGGCAATACGACAACCGTCCGCCAGATCGTTCATGCGGTTGAGGGTTTTGAGCAACGTAGATTTTCCGCAGCCGGACGGGCCGATAAGCGCGGTGATCTCCCCGGCAGGGATAGACAGATCGACACTCTTAAGTGCTTGGAAATCCCCGTAAAATACATCAAGCGCTTTGACAAGGAATTTATCCATGCAAACGGTCACCTCCCCATGTTTTGGTTACAGCCGACGATAGCGCGTTGATCGCTATCGCCACAATAAGCAGTACCACCGCGGTGGCGTAGGCCTGACCGACG
>JAFUPS010000087.1 GCA_017481085.1 Clostridia bacterium
AGGAGACCAACTGCTTCGCGTTCCTGGCCGGCCACGAGTCGTTCGCGGCGGCGGAAGGCGCTATCGGTATCGCCCGCACCGCCAACAAGGTGCGCAAGCAGCCGCTGCGCGTCATCCTCAACGGTCTGGGCAAGGATGCGGCGTATATCATCAGCCGTATCAACGGCTTCACCTATGTGGAAACCGATTACGATTTCTACACCGGCGAGCTGAAGATCGTCCGCGAGAAAGCGTTCTCCGACGGCGAGCGCGCCAAGGTGAAGTGCTATGGCGCTAACGACGTCAACGAAGGCGTTGCGATCATGAAGAAAGAGGGCGTGGAAGTGTCCATCACCGGTAACTCCACCAACCCGACCCGCTTCCAGCATCCGGTTGCCGGCACTTACAAGAAGTGGGCGATCGAGAACGGCAAGAAGTACTTCTCCGTTGCTTCCGGCGGTGGTACCGGCCGTACGCTGCACCCGGATAACATGGCTGCCGGTCCGGCTTCCTACGGTTTGACCGATACCATGGGCCGTATGCACGGCGATGCGCAGTTTGCCGGTTCGTCCTCCGTTCCGGCACACGTGGAAATGATGGGCCTCATCGGTATGGGTAACAACCCGATGGTCGGCGCCACCGTTGCCTGCGCTGTGGCAGTGGAAGAAGCCAGCAAGTAAACTAACCCTTCCGGGCCATCCGCCTTTGCGGATGGCCTTTTCTTTTTCCTATGATGAAATAGTGATAAAAATATACTTGCCTCCTTACGGCAAATGCTATATAATATGGTATCACCCTATACAATCGAGGTGCTCATATGGCATTGTTTACGGCAACACTAAATCAAATGGCATTCCTATTCACCTTTATCGTCATCGGCTATATTCTGGCTAAATGGAAAATGGTGCCGGATACAGCCGCAACCGTTCTGTCCAAGCTGGAAAATTATATATTTATCCCAGCGTTGGTTTTAAGTACGTTTATTGGCAATTTCACTATGCAAAAGCTATCGTCATCCTGGCTGCTGCTCGTTGCCAGTCTAGCGCTTGAAATCGTGATGATCGGTCTTTCGCTCATAGCGGTAAAGCTTGTCACGAAAGACAAGTATACCCGAAACATTTATCTTTACGGTCTCAGCTTTTCCAACTTCGGTTTTATGGGCAACGCCGTTGTGAGCGCCCTGTTTCCCGATATTTTTCTGGAATATATTGTTTTTACCCTCGTTTTATGGACGCTGATCTATATTTGGGGTGTTCCCTCTCTATTGATGGGCGAGGCAGAAACAAAAAACATAAAAGACCGACTGAAAAACTTCTTAAACCCGATGTTTATATGTATGCTGGTAGGTATGCTGATCGGTATCTTACAAATTCCGATCCCCGCCTTTGCAGACTCCGCAATAACGGTTACAGCCAACTGTATGTCTCCGATCGCCATGCTGCTCACCGGTATGACCATCGCAAAGATCGACATCAAAAAGGTCTTCAGGATCAAAAGTATTTATGCCGTCAGCTTTTTGCGGTTGATCGTCTATCCCTTATTGTTCATTGGCTTTGCCGCCCTTATTCCCCTACCCAGCACGTTTGTGATCTGCGCAGCGGCCTCGTTAGCTATGCCTCTGGGATTGAATACGATAGTTATTCCTGCCGCATACGGAAAGGACACGACCACCGCCTCCGGCATGACGCTTATATCCCATATCCTGGCAATCATCACCATCCCTGTGATCTTTCTGCTTTTGGATATGGTCATCTAAAGCACAAAAAGCACCGTTTCCCTGCCGGGAAGCGGTTTTTGCTTTGGGCCTTACCTGGAGCGCTTTTTCTCCTCCTTTGGCACAACGATCGTGCCGGCGAGGATGCCCTCCATCTGACGGCGCACCAGTCCGGTGGGATAGCGACCGCGAAGGGCCGCCTCACCACGCTCGTTGGGTACGCCGGACTCGCGCTGCTCACGTAGCAGCGCCGCCTTCTTGCGCATGCGATTCAGCTCCTTATCAATGGAGCCGATCGCCGCGCTGGCGGTGGGATCGGAATAATAGTTGCTCATAACAATGCCTCCTTACAGCTATTCGATTTTAGCAGGAACAGGAAGCAACAAAAAAGCCTATTCCTGCCGGTAGACAGACTTCTCCCGTCGTCTGTTGTACCAATCAAGAATAAGCATGTAAAATCGTTATGAGCCTATAGGCTTGCGCGATGGTATGATAATACCACCAACCAATAAATATGTCAAGCAGAAATTTTATTTACCGTGGGTGCTTTTGCCTAATCCCCACCGATCTACCAGCTCGCAATCATCCACCAAACCAACGTAATATGCATCCAGCCGCGATAACACCTGCGTGATCTCGCCGCCTTGGCTGATGGTATACATAATATCGTTAGAGCCGGTCTTGGTGCAATGATCCACGTACGCCTGAGGAATCACCTCCGACGCATAATACAGATCGTGTGCACCAAAGCTGTGCAGAATTTCATGAGCCAAACCGGACGCCGACATATAATAGTAGCCCGTGGGTAGATCGTCGCGCACAAAGATGTTGACAATTTCTGTTTTCATTCCCTGCGCATCGGCAAGACTCCACGAATTGACCGTGTTTTGCTCATCGGTGTTGAGGTAAAAAAGGTAGAGGATATTCTGTGCGTTGTATTTCTGTTTAAGTTGCTCGGACGGGATATGATCCTCCACATAGAAAGCCTGCTTCCAATACTCGCCGCTGTCCGGACGGACTAAATTGGTCTGGCCGAAATCGTAGGTATAATACAAATCGGGGTTCGACTCCCAATCGTAAACAAACCGGGACGTGACACCGTAGGCCTGGCATTGCTGCTCCAGCCATTTGGCGGCCACGCTGAGATGTTGGCGCATCAGGTTCTTCGTATCCCGGTCGCGGACGGTGGTGAAGTCCCAATTCGTATACGCATCGTCGGCAAAAACAGCGACAAGCAGCGTGGTGCCGGACAGCTCGCCGGCAGATCCCAGATCGTTGCTGTTGGCGGCGATGCCCAACAATTTACTGTCTTCCTTGCCGCATCCTTTGCAAAAACGGGAGCAAACCCATTGCTTCTGCCAATCCTGCCGCGGATCGCCCCACTCCCCATAAAGATGGCCGGGGGCGGAAACCACTTGCTGCGGCACCACAATGGCACCGCACGCAGAGCAATGCGCGCCCTCGGTCAATCCGTCCTCGGTGCAGGTGGCGGCCACCGCACGGTCGGTCACGATGACGTG
>JAFUPS010000088.1 GCA_017481085.1 Clostridia bacterium
CAGATCGTGGTCAAGCTGGAAAGCGGCAAATGCTCGCTGGACGAATCGATCGCTTTGTTTGAAGAAGGCACGAAGCTGACCGGCTTTTGCCGTCAATCGCTGGATACGGCGGAGCAAAAGATCCGTAAGCTGACCGATACGGCCGTGCCGGAAACTGAGGAATAAACCATGGGGATCTATACGTCTCAACTGGATAAGCACCTGCAGGCGATAGAGCAGGCGTTGCCCGACTATCTGCCGGAGACAAGCGGACGTGCCGGTGTGGTAGCCGAAGCTATGCACTACGCCTGCGCTGCCGGCGGCAAACGTCTGCGCCCGGTCTTGGTGCTGGAATGGATGCGCCTGTGCGGCGGTGAAGCGGAAAAGGCGCTGCCGTTTGCGTGTGCGCTGGAAATGATCCACAGCTATTCGCTGGTGCACGACGATCTGCCGTGTATGGACAATAGTCCTATGCGTCGCGGTAAACCCTCTGCGCATGCGGCATACGGTGAAACGATGGCGTTGCTGGCCGGTGACGGCTTGCTGAACCGTGCGTTTGAAGTTTGCTTGGATCCGATGAATAGTTCCGGCCTAAAATCAGAAAATATACTGAAGGCCACTTACCTGCTGGGTACGGCGGCCGGCTTTGACGGCATGATCGGCGGTCAGACCATCGATCTGGCTAACGAAGGCCAGCGCATCGACGAGGATACGTTGCGCGAGCTGCACCGCAAAAAGACGGGTGCGCTGCTGGTGGCGGCGTGTCAGCTCGGTGCGGTGTTGGCCGATGCCGATGAAGCGGTTGTTACTGCGGCCGAAACATACGGTGCTCACCTCGGTCTGTGCTTTCAGATCATCGACGATGTGCTCGATGCTACCGCCACTGCCGATCAGCTCGGCAAGCCGGTCGGGGCGGACGAGATCAACGAAAAAACCACTTACGTGTCGCTTTTCGGTTTGGACGGCGCTGTGGAGATGGCGCGTCAGGAAACGGCGGCGGCGCTGGATGCGCTCTCTGGATTCGGCCAGGAAGCCAACGACCTTCGCGCGTTGACGGAGGCTTTGCTGACACGTATCGTCTGACATTTAATTCGAGGGATGTTCATGGCAACGGATAAGAAGACCTTGCTGGAATCCATCCGATCCCCACGGGATATGGATGCTTTCAGCGAGCAACAACTGAATACGCTTTGCGCGGAAATTCGCGAACGGATCATTCAGACCGTTTCGCACACCGGCGGTCATCTTGCCTCGAATTTGGGCGTGGTGGAGCTGACGGTGGCGCTGCATAAGACAATGCGCTGTCCGGATGACCAGATCGTCTGGGACGTGGGGCATCAATGCTACGCGCACAAGCTGCTCACCGGCCGCTACGAGCGTTTTGCCGGGCTTCGGCAAAAGGGTGGACTTTCCGGCTTTCCTAATCCCAAGGAAAGTGCCTATGATGCTTTTGTGGCCGGGCATAGCAGCACCGCTGTTTCGGCGGCGTGCGGCATGGCCCGGGCAAACACGTTGGCAGGCAACGGTCATCATACCGTTGCTGTGTTGGGTGACGGTGCGTTGACCGGTGGCATGGCCTACGAAGGTCTCAATAACGCCGGCCACAGCAACGATAAGCTGATCGTGATCTTAAACGATAACCGCATGTCCATTGGCCGCAACGTCGGCTTTGTGGCGCGGCATTTGTCCAACCTGCGTTCGCGTAGCAACTACGTGCGCTTTAAGCGCGGATTGACGAAATTTCTCATGGCTGTTCCGCTGATCGGGAAACCGTTGTATCGGCTGGTGCTCCGCATCAAGCTAAACGCCAAGTACGCAATGTATGATAGTAGCACCATGTTTGAAGATATGGGCTTTTACTACTTCGGCCCGATCAACGGTCACGATATCGGCGATTTAACGCAAGCCTTGGCAACGGCTAAAGATATCGGACGTCCGGTGCTGTTGCACGTTGAGACGCAAAAGGGCAAGGGCTATCTGCACGCTGAAAACGATCCGTCGCGTTTTCACGGGCTCGGTGCATTCGATATCGACACTGGCGAGGGCTCGTCCTCCGGTGATTCGTTCTCAGCGGCGTTTGGACGCGAACTCACGCGTCTGGCGGCCGAGGATAAACGCTTGTTTGCCATTACCGCCGCCATGCGCGACGGTACGGGTTTAAAGGGATTTTCCGAAAAATACCCCGACCGCTTTGCGGACGTAGGCATCGCGGAGGAACACGCCGTGACCTTTGCATCCGGTCTGTCGTGCTGTGGTGTGCTGCCGGTGTTTGCGGTGTATTCCACCTTCCTGCAGCGCTGCTACGATCAATTGCTCAACGATACTGCTATTGCGGATAATCACATTGTTCTGGGCATCGACCGTGCCGGCTTGGTACCGGCTGACGGCACTACTCACCAAGGGCTGTTTGACACCGCGTTTTTGCAGACGATTCCGCACGTGACGCTGTTGGCACCGTCGTCGTACGACGATCTGGCGCTGTGCTTAACCCGTGCTATCTACCGCGATAAGGGCATTGCAGCGCTGCGTTATCCGCGCGGCGGCGAACGTCCGCTGCCGTCGGATTTCCACGCAGAGGATACGCCTTTTACGCTGTATGATAAACCGAACGCCCGACGCTTGCTGGTCACCTACGGAACGCTGCTTTCGCAGGCAATGGCGGCTCAAGCGGCGGTGGACGAGCCGATTGACGTGCTCAAGCTGACACAGATCATTCCGATTCCGCAGGAAGCCGTGATTTTGGCCAAGCAATACGACGAGGTCATCTTCATTGAAGAAGGCATGGAGCAAGGCGGTATTGGCGAGAAATTCGGATGGCTGCTGCGCCGCGGCGGTTACACCGGTCAATACACGCTGCGCGGCATTACCGGCTTTATGCCGACCTGCACCGTGCCGGAGGGCCTGCAGATGGCCGGCTTGGATACCGATTCCATCGTGGCGCTGT
This sequence comes from Clostridia bacterium, assembly GCA_017481085.1. Taxonomy (GTDB): domain Bacteria; phylum Bacillota; class Clostridia; order Oscillospirales; family Acutalibacteraceae; genus RGIG426. The sequence continues at coordinate 2,924 of JAFUPS010000088.1, forward strand.
TACGCGGTGAACAGACGGCGATCGCTACGGAGAACGACTATGAGTGAACGTTCCCGTTTGGATGCTCGGTTGGTGGCATTGGGGCTGGCAACCGGCAGGGAAAAGGCCAAGGAACTGATCGCCGCCGGTCAGGTGCAGGTCAACGGCAAGACGGTGACCAAGCCCTCTGTGGCAGTTACCGAGTCGGATACTATCGTCAGTCTGCAGGGAGAACCGAAATTCGTCGGTCGCGGCGGCTATAAGCTGGAAAAAGCGATTGCTGCTTTTGGGCTGGATCTCACCGGCTTGACGGCGGCGGATATCGGCGCCTCCACCGGCGGGTTTACGCAATGTATGCTGGGTTGCGGCGCGGCGCGTGTGTTTGCCATCGACGTCGGACGCGATCAACTGCATCCCTCGCTTCGCAGCGACGAACGCGTGGTGTGTATGGAACAAACGGATATCCGTGACCGCGAGCAGATTGCGGGATACATTCCCGATCATAGTCTGGATTTTGCGGCCACCGACGTATCGTTTATCTCGCTGCGGCTGGTCGTGCCGGCAGTTTTGCCGCTTCTCAAGCCCAAAGCCGCCTTCGTATGCCTTGTCAAGCCGCAGTTTGAGGCCGGCCGCAAGGCGCTGGATAAACACGGCGTGGTAAAAGATCCTGCCGACCATCGACGAGTGTTGGAAGAGTTGACTCTCTTTTTTGCCGGTTTAGGGCTGCATACCGAGCAATTGGACTTTTCGCCGGTCTGCGGCGGTGACGGCAATATTGAGTATCTGCTGCTGCTGCGGCATTGTCCCGGCAGTACGCCGGTGCCGCCCTCGGCAGAAACGCTGGGTGCGCTGGTGAAAACGGCGTTTTCTACGTTGAAAGGACGGTGACGCGTGATGCGCATCGCAGTCATTCCCAATCAAAAAGTGGATAAAATGCAAGAAACCGCCGGCAAGGTAACTGCCTTGCTGCGCGAGCTTGGTGCTGAGGTGACCGTACCGGCTGGGGATGCCTCGTTTTTATCGGACGAGGCGGCAGCCTGCGTAGCGGATTGCGACGTTGTGGTGGCCCTTGGCGGTGACGGTACGATGATCCATATTGCCAAGCTGGCCGCACCGTACGGAAAGCCGGTGCTGGGCATCAATTGTGGGCATCTAGGCTTCATGCCGGATCTGGAGCAGGATGAGCTGTCGGAGCTTAAGGCGCTGATCGACGGTGATTATGCCATTGAGGAGCGCATGATGCTGGAGGTCAGCATCAACGGCGGCGAGCCGCAGTTGGCGCTCAACGAGCTGGCGATCTCGCGCACGGTGCTCAAGCCGATGGTTTTGGTGCATATCGAAAATGCCGGTCAGCCGGCGCTGGACTACCGTGGCGACGGCGTGTTGGTTGCCACCCCGACCGGGTCTACGGCGTATTCGCTGTCGGCCGGCGGTCCGGTCATCGATCCGTCGGTGCAATGCCTGCTGGTCACGCCGGTGTGTCCGCATTCGCTCACCTCACGGTCGTACATCTTCGGCGCTGACGTAGAACTAACGCTCACGGTGCCGGATGCCCGCAAGGGCGCGGTTTACTTTACGTTGGATGGCACTACGGGTGCACAGCTGACCGCCAAGGACGTGGTCACGGTACGCCGCAGCCGCACCAACGCTCGCTTTATCAACATCAAATCCCGCGCGTTTTATGACGTTCTCAAGCATAAGCTTATTGAGCGTGCAGCGCGCTGACAGGATAGGAGATACGTTATGAAAACCGGACGTCACGATATGATCCTGCGGTTGATCCGTGAATATCCGATCGACACGCAGGGGGAACTGCTGGAATTACTTAAACAAAACGGCTTCAACGTCACGCAGGCCACTGTTTCGCGCGATTTGAAGGATCTGCGCCTCATCAAAGCGCTTGGACCGGACGGTCGCTATCGCTATACCACCGATCAGCCGCGCACCCAGAACGAATACCCGAAATTCCATTCGCTGTTCGATCACGCGGTCATGTCGGTCGATCGTGCCGGCCACATGGTGGTCATCAAATGCGCGTCCGGCATGGCGCAAGGTCTTTGCGCGGCATTGGATGCACTGCAATGGCAGAGCATTGTGGGCACGCTGGCAGGGGATGATACCATCTTCTGCGTGATGCGTACCACCGAGGACGCGGCCGAAATGGTCGAGAAACTCAACAAGATGAAGTAATCCGGGAGGAGAAAGTCGTATGCTTTCCACTCTTTACATTGAAAATCTGGCGATCATCGAGAAAGCCGAACTGGCCTTTGATGCCGGATTTAACGTGCTCACGGGTGAAACCGGTGCCGGTAAATCCATCATCATCGATGCGCTTGGTGCGGTGCTCGGTGAGCGCACGTCGCGCGACTTGGTGCGCACCGGCAGCGCCGAAGCGCTGGTTTCCGCCACCTTCACCGAACTGTCGTCGTCGGTGACCGAGGAACTGCGCGAGCAAGGCTTCGAGCCGGATGAGGACGGTAGTCTGCTCATCACCCGGCGCATTGCTGACGATGGCAAGACCTCCTGCCGCATTGGCGGTCGTCCGGCCACGGTGGCGGTACTGCGCGAGATTGGGCGACGGCTGGTCAATATTCACGGTCAGCACGAAAACCAAACGTTGCTGTCGGTGGACCGTCATCGCGGCTATCTTGATGCACTTGGTCAACTGCAGCCGGTGTGGGAGGCGTATGCCGAGACCTACCACCGTTATTGCACTATTCGCCGCGAGCTGAAAAAACTGGATATGGATGAGGACGCCAAGGAACGGCGTATGGAGCTACTGCGCTTCCAGATCAACGAGCTGGAAGCTGCCGATATCAAGATAGGGGAAGAGGAAGCACTCAAAAAGCGCCGCGATATTTTCCGTAGCAGCGAGAAGATCACGGCAGCGCTTCGCCGTGCCGAGTCTGCTTATAATGGCGACGACGACCGTGACGGCGTATCGGTACTGCTGTCTGCCGTTACCGAAAGCCTGCAGACCGCTGCCGGTCTGCTGGAGGATCTCCAGCCGCTGGCGGAACGCGTGCAGACGCTTACCTACGAGCTGGATGCGTGCGGTGACGAACTGCGCGATGCGGCCGAAAATCTCACCTTTGACGAGGCAGAACGCGACGCGGTGGAGGATCGTCTGGCGTATTTGCGCCGCATTCTCACCAAATACGGCGGCACCGAAGAAGCGGCGCTGGATATGCTGGCCGCCTGCCGCGAGGAACTGGACGGTATTGTGACCTCGGATGCCCGTATTATTGAGCTGAATGCTGAACTGGCCAAGGCGCAGGACGTCATGGTAGCAGCGGCAAACCGCTTGACGGAGTCCCGCCGCACAGCGGCAGACCGCTTTGCGGCCCGTGTGCAGGAGGAACTCACGTTTTTGGACATGCCGCGTGTGACGCTGGCGGTGTCCATTGAGCCCACCGCGCTGACGGTCAACGGTGCCGATAAGGTGGAATTCCTTATTTCGTCCAACCCGGGTGAGCCACCGCGCTCGATTGCGAAGATCGCTTCGGGCGGCGAGCTGTCGCGCATTATGCTGGCCATCAAATCCGTCATGGCAGACGTGGATGATATTGATACGCTTATCTTCGATGAGATCGATACCGGTATCAGCGGCCATGCGGCTCAAAGAGTAGGCCTTAAACTGCGCGCTACGGCCACCTCCGGGGTACGTTCCCGCCAGATCTTGTGTGTTACACATCTGGCACAGATCGCCTCGCAGGGGCATCATCACCTGCTCATCAGTAAAGAAGTTGTAAATGAGCGCACCTTTACACGCGTTTCCGGTCTGGACGAAGTCGGCAGAGAACGCGAGCTGGCGCGGATCGTCAGCGGATCGGTGACCGAGGCAAGCTTGAATGCTGCGCGAGAAATGTTGCGGTTGCGCGAAAATTAAGTTATTTTGCTCCAGAGGAGAGGATTTTCTATGTTACTGAAAAATGCTGTTGTTTACAATGACGTGTTCGAACCTGTAAAGGCTGATATCTTGACGGATGGAGAACGCATTAAAGCGGTTGCTCCGACGACCGAAGCGGTCACGGACGAGATTTTCGACCTCACCGGGCTCACGGTGATCCCGGGTTTCATCGATATGCACATCCATGGCTGTGCCGGTGTGGATACCGGTAACGCCAATCCGGAGGCAATGGAGGCGATGTCCGCTATGCTGGTGCAGCGCGGCGTTACGTCCTTCTGCCCGACTTCGATGACGCTGTCGTTTGAGGAGCTGCAAACCATTTTCGCCAACGTCAAGAACTGCATGGGCAAGGTCAGCGGTGCGTACATTCAGGGTATCAACATGGAAGGCCCGTACATTGCGATGTCCAAAAAGGGTGCGCAAAATCCGGATTACGTCCGCAACCCCGATAAAGAGGAGTTCCGCAAGCTGTTTGACGGCTGTGGTGGTATCGTCAAGGTGGTGGATATCGCACCGGAATGCGACGGCGGCATGGACTTTATCCGCGAAGTACAGCCGTATTGCCCGGTTTCGATCGCGCACACGGCGGCCGGCTATAACGAGGCAAAGGAAGCCATCGAGTGCGGCGCGCGCCACGTTACGCACCTATACAACGCGCAGACCGGTCTGGCTCACCGCGACCCCGGTGTTGTGGGTGCGGCATTCGATATGGCCAAGACCTACGGCGTGCGCTGTGAGCTCATTTGCGACGGTTTCCACATCCATCCGGCGGCTCTGCGCATTGCATTCTCGCAGCTTGGAGAGGACGGTGCGGTCATCGTCAGCGACTCGTGCGAGGCCGCCGGTTGCCCGGACGGGGAATATAGCCTGGGTGGTCAGCCTATTTTTGTGCGTGACGGCAAAGCGTTGCTGGAAAACGGCGTGATCGCCGCCTCCACTTCTAACGTGCATCAGGAATTCAAGAACGTCATTTCCTATGGCGTGCCGGTCAAGCAGGCGATCAAATCCGCCACCATCAATCCGGCCAAGGCGATCCGCGTAGATAACGAGACCGGCTCGATCGCGGTCGGCAAGCTCGCAGACCTGCTGGTTATGGACGCCGATTGGAACATTAAAATGGTCATTGTCCGCGGCGAAGTCAAGGTTAATAATCTGTAATAGGTTTTCGTCAAAGTTTTTTGTCGAAACCTTGACAAACGCCTGCACGGGGGATATAATATAATAAATTCGTTTTACGATGAAATTCGTCCAATGGAGGTATTGAATATGGAAACCAAAAAGTCGACGAAACTGGTCTGGATCGTGGTGATTGCTGCGTTGGTTGCCGCTGCAACGACGTTGCTCATTCTCTTCCGCTTCAAGAAAAAGAAGCAGGAGCTGTGCTGCTACGAGGATGACGATTTCGATTACGAATACGAATCGGACGATGCAGTCACTGAAAGTGCGTCTGCCGACGATCAACCGGAAGAATAACAACCATCCCACTCGTACCGCCGGTACGGGTGGGATTGCTTTATGTATTTTGTCAAGTAAGGAGAATTCAACATGGCATTTTATTACAGCGAGCCGTCCCATACCTTTGCAGAATACCTGCTCGTGCCGGGTTATTCCTCGGCGGAGTGCATTCCGGCCAACGTGTCGCTTCGCACGCCGCTGGTCAAATATCGCAAGGGCGAGGAAGAGCCGGCAATCTCGATGAACATTCCGATGGTTTCCGCCATCATGCAAGCGGTATCAGACGATAATATGGCGATCGCTTTGGCCAAAGAAGGCGGCGTGTCGTTTATTTATGGCTCGCAGACGGTCGAGCAACAGGCGGAAATGGTCCGCCGCGTGAAGAACTACAAGGCCGGCTTTGTGACCTCCGATGCCAACCTCCGCCCGGATCAGACGCTGGGGGACGCGCTGGAGCTGAAGGAACGTCTTGGACATTCCACTATTGCTATCACCGAGGACGGCTCTGCTCACGGCAAGTTGGTCGGTATCGTCACCGGTCGTGATTATCGCGTCAGCCGCATGTCGCCGGACGAGAAGATCTACACGTTTATGACGCCGCTTGAAAAGCTGATTACCGCGCCGGAGGGTACTACGCTCAAAGAAGCAAACGATATCATTTGGGACCATAAGCTCAACGCTCTGCCTATCGTGAAGGCAGACGGCTC
>JAFUPS010000089.1 GCA_017481085.1 Clostridia bacterium
ATATAAATTTAAAATATTTTATAATGCATAACTATGCTTTCATGTTAGAGGGGTTGCAAAATGGAAAAACGCATCTTGTTGTCTTCGCCGACGATGCACGGGGATGAAATGAAGTATATCGAGGAGGCTTTTGAGCGCAATTGGATTGCGCCCTTAGGCTTTAATTGCGATGCATTTGAAACAGAGGTTTCCGCATATCTGGAAGCGCCGGAGTTGCACGCTCTGTCGACGGTGTCGGGCACCTCGGCTATTCATCTGGCGCTCAAGCTGGCTGGGTTAAAGCCGGGCGACGTGGTGCTGTGCTCGGACCTCACCTTTGCGGCAACCGTCAATCCGATCTCGTACGAAGGCGGCGTGCAGGTATTTGTAGACTCCGAGCGCGACACCTGGAATATGGATCCGGTGGCATTGGAAAAGGCTTTTGAGGAGTATCCCGAGGCGAAGATCGTAATGCTGGCTCATCTGTACGGCACCCCCTCCAAAATGGATGAAATCGTAGCCATCTGCGAAAAGCACGGGGCGATCTTGATAGAAGATGCCGCCGAGACGCTGGCAGGCACCTATAAAGGCCGGAAATGCGGCACTTTCGGCAAATATAACGCTCTCTCATTCAACGGCAACAAGATCATTACAAGTTCCGGCGGCGGCATGCTGGTAACCGATTCAAAGAATGACCGCGACAAAGCGTTTTTCTGGGCCACACAGGCACGTGAGAACGCACCGTGGTATCAGCATGAGGAAATCGGCTATAACTATCGCATGTCGAACGTTGTGGCCGGTATCGGCCGTGGCCAACTGAAGTACATCGAAGAACACCGCGATCGCAAGGAAGCGATCTACCATCGTTATGAAGAAGCGTTTAAGGACCTGCCGGTTACCATGAATCCCTATTTGGCGGAAAGCCGCCCGAACTTCTGGCTGTCCTGCATCACGATCAACCCGGGCGTTGATGTTGATCCAATGGATATTCTTGAGAAGCTAACGGCCGCAAACGTTGTAGCTCGTCCGATCTGGAAACCGATGCACATGCAACCGGTATTTGCCGAACGAGATTTCATATATGTGGAAAATGTGCCGGTCGGTGAAGATATTTTTGCTCGCGGTCTGTGCTTGCCGAGTGATATTAAGATGACCGAAGAGGAACAGCAGTATGTGGTCGATATTGTTCGATCCTGCTTTTGAGGATCGTCAGTATGTATGAAAAGCATGGAAAACGGTTGCTTGATTTCTCACTCTCGTTGATTGCGCTTTTAGTGCTGTCGCCGGTGTTGCTGATTTTGAGTATTATCGGAGCTGTCAGCATGAAAGGCAATCCGTTTTTTACACAGCCGCGCCCCGGTAAGGATGAACGCATCTTTCGCCTTATCAAGTTCCGCACGATGACAAACGAAACCGACGCAGAGGGGAATCTGCTCCCGGACGAAAAACGCCTGACCAGATATGGCGCTTTTTTGCGGTCCACCTCGTTGGATGAGTTGCCGGAGCTTCTGAATATTCTCTGTGGAGATATGTCCATCGTTGGTCCGCGACCGCAACTGGTCCGCGACATGGTGTTTATGACACCTGAGCAACGCAAACGGCACACAGTGCGCGCCGGCTTGACCGGCTTGGCGCAGGTCAACGGACGCAACAATATGTCGTGGGAGCAGAAATTCGCCTACGATCTTGAGTATATTAAGGATATTTCCTTGAAGAACGATATGCGCATCATTTGGCAGACGGTCAGCAAAGTCTTTAAACGCGAAGGCATTACCGAAGAAGGTATGGCAACTGCCGAAGATTTGGGGGATTATCTGTTACATAAAGGCGAGGTCACGCAGGCAACCTACGACGAACGCCAACAGCAAGCCAAGGAATTATTGAGGGTTTGACATGAACGATTTAAAGTTCTCCGTTTCCATTTGTGTTTACGAAAAAGACAATCCTGCGCATTTCCGCACGGCTGTGGACAGCATTTTGAATCAGACGCTGCCGCCTGCCGAGGTCGTTCTGGTGGTAGACGGCCCTGTGCCGGAGGAACTGGATGCGGTGATCCGCGCCTACGAAGCGATGCCGCTGTTTCGCGTCATTCGTTTCGAGGCCAACCAAGGGCACGGTATCGCACGGCAAACCGGACTGCGGCATTGCCAATATGAGTGGATCGCCTTGATGGATGCCGACGATGTTAGTGTCCCAAACCGTTTTGAAAAGCAAGCGGCTTATGTTGCTGCCCACCCGGAAATCGCAGTCGTTGGCGGCAATATTGAGGAGTTTATTGGAGAAGTACGCAACGTCGTCGGAAAACGAACCGTCCCGACCGACGATGCTAGTATCAAAGACTACTTGAAAACGCGCTGCCCATTTAACCAAATGACTGTGATGCTGAACAGACGACAGACCGAAAAGGTTGGCGGATATATCGACTGGTATTGCGAAGAAGATTATTATCTGTGGCTGCGACTATTTTTAGCCGGTGCTACGTTTGGCAATCTGGAAGACACTCTCGTCTACGTCCGTGTCGGCGAAGAGATGTATGCGCGTCGCGGTGGTGTGCGCTATTTCAAGAGCGAAGCGAAGCTGCAGCGATACATGCTGGATAACCGCGTTATCGGCGCGGGAACGTACCTGCTCAACGTCGCCAAACGACTGGTCGTCCAGGTACTGCTGCCAAACAAACTGCGCGGATTTGTTTTTCAAAAATTTGCACGGGAGTGAGAGATATGTCTCAGAAAAAATACAAGGTTGGCTACACGACCGGTGTATTTGATATGTTTCATATCGGACACCTGAATATTCTAAAACGCGCAAAAGCGCAATGCGATCACTTGATCGTCGGCGTTTCAACGGATGAATTGGTGGAAAGCTACAAAGCCAAAAAAACCGTTATTCCGTATGATCAACGCGCAGAGATCATCGCATCCATCCGCTACGTTGATCGCGTGGTGCCGCAAACGGACATGAACAAACTTGCCGCTGTTACGGCGCTTTCGGCCGATGCGGTGTTCGTGGGAAGCGATTGGAAGGGCACAGAGGCCTGGAATCGTTACGAGCAGGAGTTTGCAGAGGTAGGCTGTACGGTGGTGTATCTTGATCATACCGATGGCATTTCTTCCACCATGCTCCGGGAAAGGATCGACCGAAAATGATCTTTATCTACCGCGAATGGGATGCTTTTTGCAAGGAATTACAGGCCAAAGGCATTCATAGCGTCACCGCCTGCAGTGTTTTGAGCGAACAGCCGCAACATCGGTTTTTGGTGCTAAAGCACGATGTCGAGACAGATGTGCAGCGTGCCCATCAGCTGGCGCAGATCGAGGCACAGTACGGTCACAAAGGCACGTATTATGTGCAGGCGTATTTGCTGAAGGACAAAGCCAACGTTGATTTGCTACAAGGCATGCAGGGGATGGGGCATGAAATATCGTATCACTATGATGTGATGGACGCCTGTCATGGCGATTTGGATAAAGCGCTGATTGAATACGCCGAGAACGTTGCTCTGTTCGAGGCAAACGGTTTTCCGATAACCACCGTTTGCCAGCACGGAAACCCGGTCGTCAAACGAGAGGGCTATACATCCAACCGGGATTTCTTCCGTAGCGAAAAAGTGCAGGAACGTTACCCGGCCGTGGCGGATATCATGGTGGATTTTCCGCAAAAATCCCATACGGAATACTTGTATTTTTCCGATGCCGGGCGTCGCTTTAAACAAATCTACGATCCACTGAATAACGACGTGGTACCATCGGAAGAAAAGGATGTTGCCTACGATCACGTACGGGATATTTTACCGTTGTTAGAGCAGGCAAGTGGCATCATCAGCACACATCCGCATCGGTGGTACCGTTCTGAGGCCGCATACGTTATCAATCTGTATGTATTTCGGGCAGTAAAAGCTGCGGCAAAAACGGCGATGAAAGTGCCTTTTTTGAAGCGTTTGATGTCAAAATATTACTATTTAGCAAAGAAGATTTAACGCATAAGAAAGGAGAATCGGTATGGATAATATGCAAACCGTTCGGGACGTTCAGGAAAAAATTCTCGATACGATGAAGTATATCGATTCTCTTTGCCGTCGGCATGGAATCGTTTACTATATCATGGGCGGCACGGCCTTAGGGGCCGTCCGGCACGGGGGCTTTATTCCGTGGGACGACGATCTGGATATTTTTATGACACCGTCGGAATACGACAAGTTCAAGGCGGTTTTTGAGGCAGAGAACAGCGAGCGCTTCGTTTTGCAGGAATGGCGCACGACGCCCGATTATCTTGAATATGCCAAGGTGCGCATGAACGGCACGACCTTCATCGAAGAAGTGTTCGCCGACAGAACGGATATGCACCAGGGCATTTACGTGGACATTATGATCCTGCATAAGGTTCCACAAAATCCGTTGCTGCAAAGGCTGGTATATCTGCAATCTAAATTCGTCACGCTGTATGCGCTATCGCAACGAAACTGGAAGCCAAAGACCAGGGTGCAGAGCATCGTGCTGAAATCGCTACGCTTTTTGCCATGCAAATGGATGGCTAAGCGTTGTTATCGCCGTATTTATAAGTATGATGATCGCACGGCCGATTTTCGATATTGCTATTGGATCACGCCGGCAAAATTCCGGCAAGGATTATTCGATGCCTCGTTTTTCAGCGAGCCGGTCGACGTGCCGTTCGAGGATACCGTGCTACTGGGGTCGGCTAGGATCAAAGACTATCTGGCGTATCGCTATGGCGATTACATGAAACTGCCACCGGTGGAAAAGCGCGAAGCTGCCGTGCACGCCATGCTGTACGATACAACGCGCGATTATTCCCACTATCTGAAAACAACGGAGTGAGATGGCTATGAGCCGGTTACAAGTGCTTTGTGCTACCATGCACCAAACCGATTTTTCTAAGATCGCCGAAATGAATATCCACTCGGATGTGATTTTTGCCAATCAAGCGGATCGCACGGAGTTGGCAGAGCATTCCTTTGGGCATTATACTGCTAAGATGGTTACTACGAGCACGCGCGGTGTTGGTATCAACCGTAACCTGTTGCTTTCTTACGCCGATGCAGAGATCTGCCTGATGGCAGATGACGACGTCTGCTACAACGACGATTATGCAGAGACGGTCCTCGCGGCGTTTGACCGTCATCCGAATGCCGATATTATTCTGTTTAATCTCACGTCCGGATCGTCCGAACGAAGGATCTACCAAAACCACAAACGCCGATGGTTGACGAAATGGACCCCCAATCCGTTCGGCGGTCCGCGCATTGCCTTCCGGCTTTCGGCCGTGCGCAAGTGCAATTTATGGTTTACGGCGATGTTTGGCGGCGGCGCTCCGTTTCCGTCCGGCGAGGACAGCCTCTTTTTGCAGGATGCTTTGAAACGTGGTTTAAAGATCTTTTGCGAAACCGATGTGATCGGGTCGGTAGACGTCAGCAAATCAACGTGGTTTACCGGTTTCGATAAGAAAATGTATCTCGGTAAGGGCGCATACTACGCTGCTGTTCACCCTCGTTCGCAAGCTCTGTGGCGGCTGTATTTCGCTTTACGTTCCCACAAAGCGGCAACTGTAAGCTTTGCAGATCGCCTTCGCTATATGCGGCAGGGGGCTAAGCTGTTTGCAAATTATAAGATAGGTATGACGTTACATGAAGAAATTGATCATTGTCAATAACGATATGCGGATCGGCGGCGTGCAAAAGTCGCTTATCAACCTGCTGTCGGAAATTAAAGATCAATACGATGTTACCTTGCTGCTATTTTCCAAGACGGGGGAGTATCTGGAGAATATTCCGGCCTCGGTGAAGGTGATCTCTTGCAAGTCGTGGTTTCGGTTGCTGGGGGTTGCGCAGAACGAGTGC
>JAFUPS010000090.1 GCA_017481085.1 Clostridia bacterium
CTGCAGACGCAGAATATGACGGGTACGCAGTTGCTCCTTCAAGCGGTCGATCACGTGCTCCAGCGGTTCCACCGCCGATGCCGCCGTCGGGTCGCCCTCGAGGTATGCCGCCAACGACAGATCCAGAATCTCGCTTACCGCGCTGCACAGCACCGCCATCTCGGCTTTGCCGGAGGCAGAGAAGCTAAGCCCCTTTTCACGCAGCTCTTCGGCCGATTCTAAAATGTTCACGCTGTGGTCGGAGATGCGCTCGAAGTCACCGATGACCTTCAACAGCATCGCCGCCTCGGCACTATCCTTATCGCTGACCTGCTGTGTGGACAGCTTCACCAGATACGTACCGAGAATATCCTCGTAGTGGTCGCTTTTTTCTTCGTTTTCGCGCACACGCTCGGCCAGCTCCGGCGTGTAATTATCCAACGCCAACAACGCATCCTTGAGCGCCCCAACCGAAACACGCGCCATTTCGGCGGTCAGGGTGTGGCAACGCTCCAACGCGATGGACGGGGTAGCAAGCAGACGCTCGTCCAGCTCCTCCACCTTTTCCGGAGATTTGGGCTCCGGCACCAGCTTGTTGGCCAGCTTTTCGAGCAAACCGGACATCGGCAACAGCAGGCAGGTACACAGCACGTTGAAGATAGAGTGGCTAACGGCAATGCCGGCCAGCGTGGCAGACTCATCCAATAGCGCCGGCGCAAAGATCGCCTTAATCATGCAGAACAGCGCCAGGCACACGGTCGTGCCGATCACGTTGAACAGCAGGTGTACCAGAGATGCACGCTTGGCGTTGCGGTTAGCACCGAACGACGACATGATCGCCGTAATGCAGGTACCGATATTCTGCCCCATAATGATCGGGATCGCCGCACCGTAGCTGACCTGACCGGTTGCTGCCAGCGCCTGCAGAATACCTACCGAAGCCGAAGAGCTCTGGATGATCGCGGTCAGCACAGCGCCAACCAGCACACCGAGAATCGGGTTTTGGAACAGCAAAAACAGTTGCTGGAAGGCCGGCACGTCTGCCAGACCGGCCACCGCGCCCGACATGGTATCCATACCGAACATCAGCGTGGCAAAGCCCAGTAAGACGGTGCCGGTATCTTTTTTGGTGCTGCTCTTGCAAAACAGATAGAAAATAATACCGATAAGTGCGAGGACCGGAGTAAATGAAGTCGGCTTAAGCAGCTGCAAAACAAGGCTGTCGCCATCGATTCCGCCAAGGCTGAGCAGCCATGCCGTCACCGTCGTACCGACGTTGGCACCCATGATGACGTTGATCGCCTGCTTCAGCGTCATCAAACCGGAGTTGACAAAACCAACGACCATGACGGTAGTAGCCGACGAGCTTTGAATCACTGCCGTCACACCAAGACCGGTGACGAAGCCTGCCATTTTGTTGGTGGTCAGCTTGCCGAGAATGGCACGCAAGCTATCGCCTGCGCGACGCTCCAATGCCTGCCCCATCAGCTCCATGCCAAAGAGAAACAAACACAAGCCGCCGACCAGTGTCAGAACATCAAAAATGCTCATATCACATATTCCTCCATTTTGATTTTTCAACAATTTTACTTTATCAAATTTTCGTAAAATCTATTATCAGGAAATTGTAAAATCTACGTAAAGTCAGGACACGCAAATACCTGTTGCAATTTTGAGGAAAAAATGATAAAATGTATATAATTATTTTTATTTTTTATAATTGGAGTATGATAGCTGTATGAAGAGTGGAAAACGTTGGGTTTTTGCGCCGTTGGATAAAGCCGGCGCCGCCGCGTTGGCGGAGGAAAGCGGACTGTCGCCGTTTTTGGCGCTGTTGCTCACTGCGCGCGGTATCACGACCGCCGAGGAAGCGGAACAATTTTTGGGGGATGGCGAGCTGACCGACGATCCGTTTGCATTTGCCGATATGGATGCCGCGGTCTACCGCGTGCAACAGGCCATCGATGAGGGCGAGAAGATCATGGTGTTCGGCGACTACGATGCCGACGGCGTGACCGCCACGGTATTGCTGTACTCTTATCTCAAGTATAAGGGCGCGGACGTAGATTTCCGCCTGCCCCGACGGGATGGCGAGGGCTACGGCCTGCACACCTCGGTGGTGCAGGAGCTGGCCGCCATGGGCACCCAGCTCATTATCACGGTGGATAACGGCATTACCGCCGTGGAGGAAGCCGCCGCCGTCAAGGCACTCGGCATGGATATGGTCATTACCGATCACCACATGCCGCAGGAAACCCTGCCGGATGCGGTGGCGGTGGTCGATCCGCACCGCCCTGATTGCGAAAGCGCGTGCAAGGATTACGCCGGTGTAGGCGTGGCATTTAAGCTGGTATGTGCGCTGGAGGGCGATGCCGATTGGGTGCTGGAGCAATACGGTGATCTGGTTGCGATCGGCACGTTGGCAGACGTGATGGCGCTCCGCGGCGAAAACCGTATGCTGGTGCGTGCCGGTCTGGCAAAGCTCAACCGCGCGCCGCGTCCCGGTTTGGCCGCGTTGCTGGATGCCGCAGGCGGCAGTCGCAAACAAACCTCCACCTCTGCGGTATTTACCATTGCGCCACGCATCAACGCCGCCGGACGGTTGGGTGATCCCACCGTAGCGACCTCGCTACTGCTGGCCGAAACCGAGGCAGAAGCCATCGTGCTGGCTGAGCAGATCAACAACGCCAACGCCGACCGCCAGCGCATCGAGGCCGAGATCCTCACCGAGCTGGATCGCTTGCTGGCTGAGCATCCCGAGCTGCTTACCGACCGCGTGCTGGTGGTGGCAGGACATAACTGGCACAACGGCGTTATCGGTATTTTGGCCGCACGCCTGCTGGAGCGCACCGGCAAGCCGTGCATTCTGCTGTCGGTCGATGAAGACGGTCACGCCAAAGGCTCCGGCCGCAGCATTTCCGGCTTCTCGCTGTTAAACGCCATCACCGCCTGCGCAGAGGTGCTGGAAAACTTTGGCGGACACGAACTGGCCGCCGGTGTGGGATTGCATGAAAGCAACATCGACGAATTCCGTCGCCGCATCAATGCGTATGCCGCCGAGCATCATCCGGTCATGCCGGTACCGACGCTGTCGCTGGATTTCAAGGTCTCGCCGGCGCAGATCGACCTCGACAAGGTCGATCAGATCGCCCGGCTGGAGCCGTTTGGCAGCGGCAATCCGCTGCCGGTATTCGGACTGTACAATATGCAGGTCACCGGCATCATACCGGTGGGCGGCGGCAAGCACC
>JAFUPS010000007.1 GCA_017481085.1 Clostridia bacterium
ATTCGTGGGAGTTCCTCGATGCCATCGCCGGCCGCCTCGCTGCTATTTTGGAATAATGGTACGGCTCCCATCCTTTTGGACGATGCTATTAAGATACTCCGTCATTGCGAGGGAGCGTAGCGACCGTGGCAATCCGTAACCCTTAAAAACGGATTCTCACGTCGGGCTACGCCCTCCTCAGAATGACACACTTTCTTATCTTAATGCCATTCATCCCTTCGGATGGGAGCTTTTTTGCGCCGATTTGATAAAAAATCGGCAAAAATCGCGAAAATTTTACAAAAGCCACTTGTCAATTTTTGCGTTGTGTGTTAAAGTGAAGATAACAAACATACCCTCTTTTGGAGGCGTATTATTTTTGAGGAGGTAACCCTATGGAAAACATGGAAGAAAAAGACGTATTCGTGGCCGAAGAAGCTCCGGTCGATGAGATCCCGGCAGAAACGCCGGTCGAGGAGACCCCGATCGCCGAGACCGCTCCGGCTGCCGAAGCTCCGGTTGACGACGGCAAAAAGCTGTCCATCGCGGCGCTGGTGCTCGGTATTTTGGGCATCGTTGGCGGTTACATTCCGGTCGTTTGCTACTTCACCCTCGTTTGCTCCATTTTGGGCATCGTCTTGGGCGTGAAGGGCCGCAAGCTGTCGGTCGCCGCTTATGGCAAAGCTTCCGGTCTGGCAACCGCCGGTCTGGTGCTTGGCATCATCGGCACGGCTTTTGCTGCGCTGGGCGTTCTGTGTGTCGCTTGCGCCGGCGCTCTGGCTGCTATCGGCCTGGCCGCGTAAATTCTCACAATCCCAAAGCAAAAAGCGCTGGTCTTGCCAGCGCTTTTTCTTATCTGATCAGGAGGATTCCCTGTGCTTCCAACCATTACGTTATTTGGAAAAACCATTGGCACCTACGTCATTATGGCGTTGATTGGCGGGTTGCTCGCCGGCGTGTACGCCTGCCGGGCCGCCGCCAAACGCGGGCAGGACGATAACGATATTATCGTGGTGCTGCTGTTTGCGGCGCTCGGATGCTTGCTTGGCGGCCACCTGCTCTATGCCCTCACCAATCTGCCGGCGGTCTATCAGATCTTTTTTGCCGAAAGCTTTACAGATTTTCTCCGTCGAGCGGTCACTGGTTTTGGCGGCTCGGTATTCTACGGCGGGTTGTTTGGCGGTATTGCCGCCGCAGCGCTGACCATGCATATCAAACGCATGAACATCGCCCTGTGTGCCGACATCCTGACGCCGGCCATCCCCTTGTTCCACGCTTTCGCACGGGTAGGATGCTTTCTCGGTGGCTGCTGCTACGGGATCGAAAGTCCTTTGGGCTTTGCTGCCCACGGCAACCCGCTAGTACCGGCGGTCAACGATGTTTCCCGCTTTCCGGTGCAACTGCTGGAGGCGGTGCTCAACGCGGTGCTGTTCCTCGTCCTTCTGCGGCTGTACAGCCAATCGCGGCAAAAGCCCGCCCTGCAGGGCAAGCTCTTGCTGATTTATCTGCCGTGCTATGCGGTTATGCGCTTTTTTATCGAGTTCCTGCGTGGCGACGAGATCCGCGGATTTGTCGGTGGGCTTTCGACCTCGCAGTTCATCAGTCTATTACTGCTCGTCACGGTGGCGGTCGTGTGGCTTTTGGGACGGCGCTCCGCCCCAAGAACCTCTGCATAAGGATACCGGAATATCCACAAAATGGATATTCCGGGTTTTTCTTGCTTTTTTCCTTCGTTTCCTTTATAATAAAACCACCGAAAGGAGGGAAACGCCGTGGCGGAAACCAAATCGCTGTACGTTATGATCTCGCGCACCGACACCGGTGTGGGCAAGCTGATCCGCAGACTTTCGCGGTATCCGTATAACCACGTTTCCCTCTCGCTCGATCCTACCTTTAAAACGTGGGTGTCGTTTGCGCGGTACGTGCAGAACGTACCGCTGTACGGTGGGTTTATCGTTGAGCCGGCCGAGCGATTTCTCGCCAAGGGCGAGCGTATTGACGTTCGCATCTTCCGGCTGGACATCCCCGAAGAACAGCATAGCCGTCTGGAACGGCTGTTTTCCATGGCCTCGCAGGCGGACGGCGAACTGCTGTACAATACGTTTGACGTTTTAGCGGCGGCGGTCGGCGGCAGGTTTGCAGTACCAAATGCCTACACCTGCTTGGGCTTCGCCTGCGCGGTGCTGGAGCTGCCGTTTACCACCATTAAGGAAATGGACGAGCACCTCGCGCCGCATCTCTGCTACGAAGGCGACCTTGGCAAGCTGGTGACAGACAGCGGTCACCGGAACGACCGCTACTTCACACGCATCGGCTTTGCACGGGCCACCTGGCTGACCGTGCGGCATTTGGCCAAGTTATCCGGTCGAGCGTTGCGGCCGTCCTTCCCCGACACCGTCGGGCAGATACATTCATAAGCAAGCGATGCCAGTGTAGGGGCGGCAATCCGCCGCCCGACCGTCCTGTTTCTCCCGGAGAACAAGCGGAGAGGTCGCTCCACCTCACGCATGACCGCGCCTTAATTATTCATCATGCATTCTTCATTAACTAAAAATCCCCGACCGTTGGGCGCATCGCCCTTGGTCGGGGATTTTTGTTTATCAGTCAGTCAGCAGGTTTTTCGGATCGCACATATCCATCGCGCGGTCGTTGACCTCGGTCTTTTCGGTCTTCTGCTTGATCGGCTCTTTCAACATTTCTTCGAATTCGTCGCCCTTCATGGTGTACAGCACACTGTCGCGCGTGTCCTTGTAGAACTCGTCCTTCGATTTGTAATCGTCGCTGTGGTCATAGCGGATGACGAATGCCAGCACCTTGCTCGAGGAGCTCGGATTGTACTTCACAGTGGTCGCTTCGCCGGCCTTGAGACCCTGGATCGCCTTAGCCAGATCGGCGTTGGCGTTCTCGCTGGTCGCAACCATCGAGGAGAAACTCCACGTCACTTCCTCTTCCTTGTCATCCTCGGTCGTGGTGGTGGAATCCTGCTTGGTCTCTTCCTTCTTCTCGGCTTCCTTCTTGGCTTCCTCGTCTGCTAAATACTTCTTATAGATCTCCAGCGCATCCTTGCCGGCCTTGTGCATATCCATATAGGTCTGCATCTGCGCTTCCAGCTTGGCGATCTCGTCGGCCGGCAGATCGGCACCCTCGTCATCCACCAAGCTGAGGGTGAAGGTCTTATACACCAGGTAGTTGGTGTCGAAGTAGCTACGCACGTCGGTCTCGGCAACCGCCTTCTGACCGCCCTCGTTATACAGACCATAGAACAGCGCCGCTTCTTCAAAGTTGTAAGCGGTCATCATCTTTTTGTAATTCTCGGCGTTGAAGCCAAACGCGATCAAGGAATTGTCGTAAGTGCTCATCTGCTCGTCGATTTCCTGAACATCCTCTTCCGACAGCGAGATGCCGTATTCACTCATCAGCGACTTGACCGCCTGCTGACGAATGAGCGAATCCTTGGTGACCTGCTTGATGTAATCGTCCAGCTTCAGCTTGAGCGCGGTATCTCCCTCGCCATAGGTCTGTTCCATCGCCCACACCTGATCGGCGGTGTACTGGTTGTAGTACGCGGTGTAGTACAGACCGCCGTTGTAATAAGCCTGGTAGAACATGTTATACATGTTGGCCAGATACTCACCGGTCGACACGGTATAGCCGTCGATGGTCATGGCATTGTCCGGCGTGGAACAACCGGCACAGCACAGCACCAGCATAACGACCGCACACACGGTCGCCAGGATGCGTTTGAAATTCTGCATAATTTTGTCCTCCTAATTGCAAAGCATACATATATAAATGTATTATAACTGATAATGTTTCATTTGTAAACCTTCATTTTGAAATTTTCACGAATTTCCTTAAAACTCTTGACTTTTATTTCCCTGCCGCGTATACTACGATTTGCAACTCTGTTGCAAATTCCAAGGGAGAAGGACCTATTATATGGGAGAAGCGTTACTTCACAGCATCGAGCACGCAGCGTTAGACACGCTCAAGCTGCTGCCATTTCTGTTTTTGACATACCTGCTCATGGAAATTCTGGAGCAAAAAGCCGGCGACAAGGCGGAAGCCGCCGTACGCCGCGCCGGGAAATGGGGCCCGCTGATGGGCGGCGCGTTGGGTGCCGTGCCACAATGCGGCTTTTCGGCAGCGGCGTCCAGTTTTTATGCCGGTCGGGTACTGACGGTCGGCACATTACTGGCGGTCTTTCTCTCCACCTCGGACGAGATGGTGCCGATCATGCTTTCCGGCATCGCCAGCGGCAAATCGGACGTACTCACACTGGTGTGGATCCTGCTTGGTAAGGTCGTGCTGGGTGCCATCACCGGTTTTATCGTCGACCTGCTGTGGCGACGTAAGGACACGGTGGACATCCACCTCATTTGCGAGCAGGAGCATTGCGACTGCGAGGACGGACCGCTGAAATCGGCCATTAAGCACACGCTGAAGATCGCGCTGTATCTCGTTGTTATCGGGTTTGCCATCAACCTCGCCATCGAACTGCTGGGCGAGGATACACTGGCCGCGCTGTTTACCGATCTGCCGGTGGTGGGCGTGCTCATCGCGGCACTCATCGGCATGATCCCCAACTGCGCCGCTTCGGTGACGGTCACGCAGCTATTTTTGGACGGCGTCATCTCCACCGGTGCAATGATGGCCGGACTGCTGACCGGCGCCGGCGTGGG
>JAFUPS010000008.1 GCA_017481085.1 Clostridia bacterium
CACGCCGTCGCCTTCGGCGGCGGACAGCGTCAGGCCCTCGGCGGTCGGCAGCGCCAACCGCGACAGGTCGAATCCCAGTTCCTTTTGGCTCAGCGCAATGAGCGCCGTGTGTTGCATGTCTTCACCACACGGCAGTGTGGTATCGGCCGGGCGGAGATATACACCTTGTGCCGCCACTTTCGCCGCACAGCGGTCCGCCACCTGCAGCTTGGCAATGGGACGCGGATACAGCGCACCGTACCCCGGCTTCACCACGCACGGCTGCCACGGCAGCGGATGCTCCGCCGCCACCGCGTCGTAACGGAACGAGAAAGACAACTGGAAGGTGAAACGCTCGATCTCGTCGCTGCGGTATCCGGCATGCGGACGGCAGAGCGTGTGTGCGCCGCTGTAGCACAGTACATCAGCGCCCTGCGTGACCTCAAACAGCACGCCGGCATCGCCTTTGCGATACACCAGCGAGCTTTCGCCCTGACAATAGCCGGTGACCAGCAGGCTGTTTTCGCCCACCTGCAGATACGGCGTAATATCGTAGGTATCGTAGACCTTATAATCGGGGAAATCCGCATATTGCATACTCCCGACGGTCTCACCGTTGACGGTGACCAGATAGTTACTGTCGGCCGAGATAACCAGCGTCACCGGCAATGACAGCGCGGCCACCGTAAACGTACCGGCAAAATCCGCATACACGTTGACGCGATCGGCTTGGTCGATCCAAATTTTGGAAGCCTTTTCAAAAACAGCCATTGGGCGGTCCTCTCTCACTTAATTCTGAACATCGTGCGGACGAGCTCCCACGCAAACAGACTATGCATGTCACGCGTCGGATGGTTGAGACCGTTGGATAACAGCGCGGTGGTATCCACACCCTGCGCATCCATCGAGCACCAATAGCGGTAGCAATCGCACACCGGCACCTGCTCCTCGGCGCACGCTTCGCGCGCGGCCTCGATGAAGGCGTCGAAATAGCCGTTGTTCTGCCGC
Organism: Clostridia bacterium; assembly: GCA_017481085.1. Classification (GTDB taxonomy): domain Bacteria; phylum Bacillota; class Clostridia; order Oscillospirales; family Acutalibacteraceae; genus RGIG426. Next base: position 988 of record JAFUPS010000008.1, read on the forward strand.
GTGGCGAACAGCTCACCCAGATGCTTGGCGTAATCGTCGGTCACGGTATGCCCGACGTAGGCGTTCATGCGGTTTGGCGTCATAAAGATAACTTCCTTGCCGGCCGCATGCACCTGCGCGAAAATCTCTTTGAGTGCCGCCTTGTAGTCGGCTTTCTCCACCGAATTGTCGTTGCAGTCGTTTAAGCCGAAGCACACCACCACCAGATCGGGATCGTGGCACAGCACGTCGCGCTGCAAACGCTCCAAGCCGTTTTTGGCGCTACCGCCGTTGATGCCGGCGTTGATGACCGAAACGGACGTCTCGGGGAACATCATGCGCAGAATCTGCTTGGTCTTTTCCACATAGCCGTTATCGCTGTCGAACACCGTGCGCAGCAGCTCGCCGTCACGGTAGATCTCAAAACAGCCTTGCGTGACACTGTCGCCCAAAAAGGCAATGACCGGCGACCGGTTGCCAAAGTTATCGCGGCTTTTATTTGCCAATGCTTCAATGATCTTCATCCTGTTACTCCTGTTCTTTACCGGCCGGATACGTAGTCGTTATCCGTGGCCGTGACGGTGACGTTGTGGTGCAGCACCACCGGCTCCCATACGTCGCCCATGGCGTTGCTCAGGCGGTTGCCGGTGACGGTGGCGTTTTCGCAATACGACACCTTGATGCCGCATTCGCCGTTGAAGCGGTGCTCATTCACGTTCAGCTCAACAGTGTTATCGGTGATGACCGCACCGTCGACGTTGCCGAGGTTGATGGCACAGCCGTGGAAATTCTTGATGGTGTTGCCCGAAACGGTGATATCCTTGTGGAATACCGTCTGCGTGGATTGCACGGTCGCCTCGCTGTTATCCAGGCGAATGGAGATCGCACCGGTGGCATCCTGCATGGCCTCGCGCTTGTAATAACCGATGTTTTCGAAGGTGTTGCCCTCGATCTTCATATTGCGGATGCGCAAGCCCTCCTGATAGCCGTACCAGCCGTGAATACCGTGATTGCTGATATTCTCAAATCGGTTGTTTTCGATGACCGTATCGGTGGTATGCAGCACCAAACCACGACCACGCAGGTTTTTAAACAGATTGTTCCGCACCACCGTGCCGGCAAATTCGTGCCGCTGCAGATACCCCTGCGTGGGCACGTCGGCTTCCTTGCCGACCATACCGGCCACCGGCGTTTCCAGCGTAAGCGTCGCACGCTGGTGCGGGCCCTCGCCGTGCATATCGGTGATGTCGATGATCCGGCTGACGCCCAGCAGTTGCTGGTTGACCGTATCGAAAAATTCCATGGTATCGCCCACCAGCGGCATAGCGCCGCCATCGGTGTTGAGCACGATGCGGTCGTCTGCCAGCACGGTATCCACCAGCGAACGCCATTGATATAGGTTCATAGCGTCATCCAGCAGACCGACGAAGGACGAATTGGTAAGCGTGATCGGCCCTGGACCGCCCAGCATGTGCACACCGTCGGCCGTGCTGGTGATCCATTCGTTACCGTCCGGACGGTAGGTCATGTGGAAATCGTCCACCGTGACCGGACCGGCCATCTGGCTGCCCACCACGCCGGTGCAGGCGCAGGTATAGACGGTGATATGCCGTAGCACGACATTATCGCACCGACGGATATCGAACATCGACATATTGCAGCCCACGCGGTTGTTGATGAGTAGCTTATCGCCCACGTTGATCTCGGTGCCGACCATCGGCGTGACCTCCGAAAGGGTGACGTCATAGAGGCGGTCGGCCGCCTTGTTCACGCTCTTCAGGAAGAAGTAGTACAGCGCATCGGCCGAGAGGAAGCGCGGATCTTCGCGGTTGCGTACCGTGCCGAAGTGGGCACCGATCGTTTCGTGGAAACGCGGATCGTCAAAAATGTTGTAATCGTCATCCAGCAGCAGACGGAAGGTCTGCGTTTTAGCATCGGCCGACTGCACCTCGCCCTGCGCCCACGGCAGGTTGACGTAATCGAGCGTGAGGTTTTCCACCGTCACGTTGCGCGTACCGATGAAGCAGAAGCCACCGCGGAAGTTATCGGTCATCCAGACGGTGCTGCCCTGACCGTCCAGCCACAGACCGTGCGGACGTACAAACGAGAAGTCCACACCGTACGGGCTATCCGCATCGGCGGTGATATAGTAAGTAGCGGTCGGCATGACCAGGCGTACGCCATAGGCGGCGGCGGTCATGGCAGCGGCACGGAATACCACGTTATCCACGTGGCCGGTTTCGTCGGCAAAGCCGCAACGCACCGCATCCAACCGATCGTTTTCGATGTAACAAGACAGGTCTGCCAACCGATCCAAACGGTTGACTTGCTGCATGATAAAGCCCTGCGCATGCAGGTCTGCCGGAGTTGCATTATCCCAATGCCACTCCTTGTCGCCGGCCACCACAGACAGATCGGCGGTCAGCTCTTCCCCGTCGTCGAAACGACAGGTAAACCAGGTGATCGGACCGCAGACGGTTGCCGTCTGATCGGTCGTGTCGTTTGAGATCAGCACCCGGCCATAGGCATCGGTCAGCGCATACAGCGCACCGCGGCCGTTGTAGCGCTCGCGCATACCGTCCACCACCGTCACGGTCACCGTGTCGGCCACGTCCAACTGATGCACCGCGATCCACGCCGGTGTGGTCGTCGTCCCCTCTACAAAAATACCCTCCGACGCGCCGCCGGTCTTTTCGCGCTCGGCAGCAGGACCGTCGTCACGGTCGATCGAGATGTTATAGGTCGATCTCAAAAACTGTTTTGCCATGATTGGTTTCCCTCACTTTGTTTTGCGAGCTCCTCCCACCCTGCGGACCGCACCGCAGGGTGGGAGGATGAAATTGTTAGCCGAGAATTTCCTTTCTCAGAGCCTTGACGTCGTCGATATCCAGAATATCCACGCCGTCGGTTGCGGCGATATCGTCGACCAGGTCACAGACCGTATCGTCAATGATAGCCGCGTCGGTCGCGATACCGACGTTCAGGTGCACGGCATCCAGCACGTCCACCACGCCGTCGTTGTTGGCATCGCCCACGACCGGGATCTTTTCGAACACGACCTTCACGTCCATGTCCTCCTCGATCATCGGGAGGGTGAGAATGCGGCGGGTGCTCCGATAATACACACCGTCGACATAGTAACCGACGATGCGATAACCGGTATCCGGCTTTGCCGTGAAGCGGACCGTGCCGCCAGCCGGGATGGTACAGGTTTCAGCACCCCATGTACCGCTGGTAGAAGCACCGATCGTACCGCCCTCGCCATCCACACCGTAGGTGACGGTATAGCTGGCCGGCACGGTAGTGATCTGCGAGCCGTGGTACAGGTAGTTGGCATACCAGCCGTTAACACCCTGTTCCGTATAGGAAATACCGCTATTGGCATTATTACTGATATAGGTGCTGGTCACACCTTCGGCATCCGTAATCGCCACCGTCGATGTCACGTTAATGTATGCCTGCGTCTTCGTTGTATCCTTCATTCGGCCAATGAGATGAATGGCTTCGCCTGCTTTCACTTCAAAGTTAGCCACAAAGGTTTCCTTTGCGGTCACCGAGTGCCATTTACCGTCGGCCGGCCACACCACCGTGCCGTCATCCTTGCAAAGGATCATTTCGAACAGCGGCGTTTTCACCGTGTTGCCGCCTTCATCCGTCGAACTGGCCGTAGCACTAGCGCTGATATAGGTAATACCCATCGTATACGACGCAGTACCGCTGACCGTCGGCACGAAGGTACGGATACCCGTGTAATCCTTATGAGCCGCCAGCAGAGTGCCGCCAACCAGCGCGCCGCCCATCATGGTACCGACGGTGCTGTTCTTGACGTACCAACGGTCGCTGCCGTTGCCTGCTTCCATGTTGGTCATGGTCGGCAAACTGAGTTCCAGATCGCTATCAGCAGCAGTATCAAAATCAAACTGATACTGCGGCACGTAGTACTTCTCCAGAATCGGGGAATAATACTCCGCCTTAATGACGGTGCCGTCGGCTTTGCAACGGAGCAACAGGATGTTGCCCTCGCCGCCATTGCCTTCGTACGACTGGTCATTCATGATGGTGACGATCTTATTGCCGTTTGCACCAATATCGGTACGGGTGGAAATACCGGTCGCTACGTGACCGCAAAATACCATCGAAATGCTCTTGTATTGGCTGAGGAAATCGGAATACAGGCTGGCCGGCGTATGCGAGATCGCACGGTCGGCTGCGTTAAAACAGGAGTTATAGGTCACCAGCGTGCCCGAGGAAGACATGTAATCGTGAGTTACCACAACGGTGGTAATATCGGCATATTCTGCCTCAAGCGCTTGCATGACGGTGTGCGCCCAATCGGTCACCACAAAACGCGGTTGGACTTCCAGTGCCAGAATAGCATACAGCTTACCGCCAAGCTCGGCCAGATAGACCGCATTTTCCATCGTTTCCACATAGGTGTTGCCGTACGAGGTCACACCGGTGGTGTTATTTTCCAGCAGCATCAGATCAGCCGTACTGCTGATTTTGTTGGTGCTCGGATAAGCGTAGATCAGCTTCGTCTCGTTTTCAGCGTCTTTCGCCTGCGTCAGGTGGTCAACGATATCGAAATGATCGTTGAACTCCGCGCTGGTACGCGGAACGTTAGAGCCGGAGCTCGGATACTCGTGGTTACCCGGCGCATAGACGTACGGAATACCGGCAGCCTTCAGGATGTTCATACCGGCCACCGCGTCCTGCCACTGGTCGTTGGTGGTATCCGTGCCGACGTAGTTGGCATAGTTGACCAGGTCGCCGGAGTTGAGGACCATTTGGATATTCAGGCGCTCGGCGTTATCGGCGATCCATTGGGTGATCAGCTGATAACCACCGCGGAAGAAGTCGGTCACGACCTGGTTATCACCGATGTGGACGATGGTGTATTCGCCCTCGCCGGCATCGGCCAGGCCGCCGTCGTCATACCAAACGGAGTTGACCTGCGTCAGCGTGCCGTCGTTGCTGTTAGCCGTTTTATCGGCGTACACGCCGTTCAGCACCCAATAACCGAGGATGTTATCTGCCGACGAGGACACCGCCGCCATATCCGCAGCGATCTCATCGGCGGTGCGCACGTCGCTAAACAGCGCGAGTTTTTTCATACCGCCCTGGAATGCGGTGGTGGACGCATACGACAGATCACCACCGATGACCGGCGCTTTGCCGGAAACCGCCAAGGCGGCCTCGGTGAGCGTGGTGGTTGCCACCGCAACGCCGTTCCGGTAGAAGGTAGCCACACCGTTGGCGGCATCCACCGTAAACGCGATGTGCTGCCATTCGCCGGTGCGCAGGTCGACGGAATCGACCGTCCAATCAACGTTACCGCTGACAAAACGCGGATGACCGAATTTATCCATCATCACGGCCGTGCCGGTGCCGTCTGCACCGTTCATATCCGAAAGGATAGTACCAGTCTTCCAGTCAGGGGAGCTTGTCGGGATATTCACCCATGCTTCCACCGTGGCCGGAGCGGCCGACGGCGCAGCTTCGAGCTGCACAAACTCTTTCCAATCACCGGTGTTGATCTTGTTGACCGTCACGTTCGAGGCCGTAAACATCTGGATATTACGGCTGCCCTGGCTTTCGCTGTTGGACAGGAACAGCCGACCGCTGGAATCGACGCGGTTACCCGAAGTAGTCATGCTCGAGTGCGTAAAGCTACCGGCCAAATACACGTACTTGGCGTAGGACGCCGCACGCGTTCCGCGCGGAATGATCACAAAATCGAGCCATTCGCCGGCGTTCAAGTTAGACTGATAGATCGCCACAGCAGAGGATTTATCAAACGGATCGCCGGTGCCGGCGCGAATCTCGATCACGCCGCCGGATTCCGGATAAACGACCTTGCCGGTGTGATCGACGATACAGAAGTCTACACCACTGCCATCTGCCCAGCTGTTGCGCAGCTCCAAACCGGCATACCCGATTTTGAAATCGCCATCGCCCTCCGGCGTGTAACGGACGACCAGCGAATCGCTTTCGTCACCAAAATACGCGCCCATACCGCTAGTAAAAACCGTGTGGTTATACGTGCCGTCGCCCAGCCAACCGTTATTGACATCGCCGTTGGCGGTCGAGATCTTGTTCATGGCAACGAGCTCAGGGCCGTAATCGACGGTGTACTCGCCGCCGCCGTTGTCGGAGTAACCGTCCGGATCAGCGGTGGTCACTTCCACCGAATCGGCATATTTGTAATACCACTTAGCACCGTTCTGGCTGACACCGCCCTGAACAGCCATGCCGTCCGTATTACCGTAGTGCCAGCCGTTTTCGCCCTGTAACTGCGTGCCGTTCAAGCGAATAATGCTGGCCATGTAGTAGGACAAAGCCGCCTTGCTGGGATTGCCCATAATGAAATAGATCGATTCTCCGGCAGTCACGCTCACCGAAAGCGCCGGGTCAACCTTTTCGCCATAGGCGATCGTTTTCATCTGACCGTCAGCCGGATAGATCAGTTCCTTATTGCCGTTAGCAATCGCAAACTGGATGGTATCTCCCTCGCCACCGCCATGGTAATAACCGGCGGCACCCCAGATGGCGTCGACCGTCAGCGTACCGGAGCTGGGCACGACCAGCTCACGAACGACCCAAGCGCCATTCTGCTGCGTATAGCCCCAGGAATTCCAGGTAGCGCAGTTATACGGTGTTGACGGGTCGATGGACCAGGCGTCCCAGTCGGTATCATCGCCCAAATAATAAGGCATTTCCTTCGCTTCAAAGTCCAACCACGTCGTGGTCGCTTCTGCCTCTGCCGGCAGGCTGGCACACATCAAGCCCATCATCAGAGTCAATGCAAGGAAGATCGACAGAATTTTTTTCAGTTTCATGCTCTTCCCTCTCCTTTACAAAATTTATTGCCAAGCAGCAATACCGATGCTGCCAGAACAATCAGAACGCTTGCCAGCCACAGCGCACCGACATCGCCCGTATCCGGGGATTCCGGCTTGGTGGTGTCGCTGCCGCCCGGGGTAGTACCACCGGCGGTAGCCACGGCAAATTTGACGTCGGTTGCGTAGCCGAAGTACCACGTATCGCCCTGCTTATCCGCTTCATACAGGCTGCCGCCCTCGTTTTGCAGCGAGGTGGTGCCATCCAGCATGACGGCGAAGTTGTACACGACCGGCACGTTTTCCATCGACGGATTGAAGGTGAGGAAGTACAGCGCATCGCCCTTCTTCAGGCCGGTCAGCGCGAAGTCGAGCACCAGCGGCGTACCTTCCTTGATGACCGCCACGCCGCCATCCTGCGGATAGACGATGTTACCGTCTTTATCGGCAATCGCAAATTCCGCGGTAGCGCCGGTATAGCGGCCGGAGGTATTGTCGATATACACACCGTTGCCCCACTTGAATTCCAGCGAGCCGTCCTTCGGCATCACGAGCTTACGGATGGCCGCCATGTTGGTGGTGGTGACCGGCGTCGGGTAGTTAAGCGGAGCGGTGATGATGCAGGCCGCATCATCGGCTGCCGCCCAGTAGCCGGTGGCGGTGTTGAAGGTCATTTCCTTCTCGGTGAAGGTGACCTTGTTGACGTTGTCGGCGGTCGCCTTGGGGGTGAGCGCCTTGATAGCCGCTTCCAGCGCCGCCGCAGCGGCGTCGATCTCGGCCTGGGTGTTTGCCTCGGTCATGCCCTCGGCCTTGGCCAGCGCGTCGTTAAACGCCTTCACCGATGCGTCGGAGAACAGCGCCAACAGCGTTTCCGGCACCGAGTTTGCCGCGGCGATCTGCTCATCCAGTGCCACGAAGCTCTTGTATTCCGAAGCCTTGACCTCAGCGAGGTCGGTGGCGTACACGTAATACCAGCCGCCCGCGCCCTGCGTGTTGGCCGAGTTGGCGAGGTTGCCGTTTTCGGCATACGCGGTGCTGTCGATGTTCACAGCGGAATGCATGGAGGTCACCGCACCGTCAACGGTATGGTTGTACGCCACGAAATAGAATACGTCACCAGCTTCCACGCCTTCGATGATGCAATCGAGCACGTGTGCCTCACCGGCGGTCAGCTCGACCTTGCCGTAGAGGATCTTGCCGTATTTATCGGTAATGGCGAAGTTGGCCTTGCCCTGGTCCACCGAAATACCGTTACCCCATTTGAGGATGAGGTCACCGGCGATCGGGGCGACAAACTTGCGGATGGCCACCTTGCCGTTCTGCTTGGGCGAAACCGATGCCCACGGATAAATGACGCAGTTGTTATCGGCATCCGCCGTCCAGCCGGTCAGCGTGGCATCGTAGGTCATTTCCTGCTCGGTAAACTGCAGCGCCACGGTAGGATCGTTCGCATCCTCCGGCGGCAGCTCCGGCTCCGGCTCGGGCTGTTTAGCGGTCAGACCGGCAATAGCCGCGGTGAGCGCCGCAGCCGCGGCGTCGATCTCATCCTGCGTGTTGGCCTCGGTGATAGCCTGCGCTGCGGAAAGTGCCGCCGTGAACGCCGCCACCGAATCGTCGGTGTAGCCGCTCAGATCGGTAACGGCCGCCGCAGACTCCAGCGCCGCGGTGAGTGCCGCCATGTCGAGCTCTTCTTCCTGCTCACCGGCGGTGATCTCGGTCACGTCGTCGGCGTACAGATAGTACCAGCCGGCGTTGCCCTGAGCGGAGATGTCCGCCGCACCGTAGCCGCCCGAGCCGTTATCCAGACGCGTCTGGTAATCGTCAAGCGACAGCACCGAAGCGGTGGTATACGGCGTCGGCACAGACGAGCCGTTGTTGAACACGAAGTACACCGCATCGCCGGCATTCACAGCCAGCTCGAGGTTGATCTCGGCCGGCGTAGCGGCGGTCACGGTAAACCAGCCGCCGTTTTGCGGCCAAATGATCTCTTTATCGTTGTTCAAAATAACGAAATCAAAGCTGTCGCCCTCGTTTTGCACCGTCACGCCGGTAGTGCCCCAAATGGTCTCCAGCTTAAAGGTGCCGGCACGCGGCATGACCAGCTTGCGGATAGCGGCATAGGTCTGCTCAACGTAGCCCCAGTTGGACCACGAGCCAGTGAGGATGTAGCCATCCACACCCCATGCGCTGTAGTCGGTGAGGTATTCCATTTGCTTCTCGGTGAAATCGAGTGCCACGACCTTGTTCGCCGCATCCTCGGCGGAAACCTTGGTCACCGTCTCGGCATACTGATGATACCAGCCGTTGGTACCCTGCACAGAGTCGGCATACGGGAAACCGCTGTCGTTGCTGTAGCTCGCATCGGCCAGGATGACACCGAAGTTCATCACGCACACCACGCGGTCGACCGACGGGTTCATTACAACAAAGTAGAACTCGTCGCCGGCGGCGACACCCTCCACGTCCAGCGCCACTTCCAGATTGGTGCCTTCGGTGACGGTGGCAACGTCGCCGTTGGTCGGGAACAGAATCTTGCCTTCCGCATCGGTGACGGCAAATTCCACCGTCGCACCGGTCAGGTTGCCCTGCCCGTTGTCGATGTACACGCCGTTACCCCACGCCAGCTTGAGTGCGCCGTCGGTCGGCGCAACAAACTTGCGGATGGCCGCCGCACCGTTGGTATCCACAACGGCGTAGCCCGGGTAGTTGACGCAGCTAAGGTCGCCCTCGGCCTTGGCCCATACGCTGTTCTGCGTGTCGTACACCATATCCACCGGCGCAAAGTCCAGATGATACGGCACCGACTCGGCCAGCACCGCCGTGCCGGTCAGCAGTAAGGAACACAAAATGCCGATGACAGATAAAACCGTAATGATCCGTTTCATAGGGCATTTTCCTTTCTGTATAAGAATAGGGAATTACTCGTTGACGGCGTCGTACAGACGCTGATATTCGGCCAGCACCAGTTGCAGACCCTTCTTGTTCAGCTCGGCGACGTAGGCATCCCATTCGGTATCAATATTGCGGTAACCGAAGGCGAATTCGCCCATCATCTGGCCGGCGTATTCGAAGATGTTATCCTCATACTGGTCGATGACATCCGCCGCCTGCTCATCGAGCGGCAGCATCCAGAACAAGTTCTTCGGCTCGTATTTGCCAAAATAGGTATTCTTGGTATCCTCGGTCAGCTTCAGGTCGGCCACCTCGTTATCGGTCATGGTCGCCGGATCGGCTTCGTCGAAGATGCTCAGCGTCTCGTCGTCCACGTAGTACGGCAAGCACAGGCCCGGGGTGAAGGTGAAGCGATCCTTCGAACGGTCGTAATCGGTGTAGTGCCAACGACCTTCATCGTCCTTCTCGATCATGTCACCCGGCTGGCCGTAGGTTACCAGATAGTAGCCCTCAGTAGAGTAGAGATAATCCACCCAGCGGATCGCCGCGATCGGGTTTTCGCACTGGTTGGTGATCACAAAGGTGTTCGGGTAGTACGAGCCGGAAACCGACATCACCGGCTTGGCGGTGGACGAGCCGGCAAACGGCTCCATCATCACGTATTCATCCGCGAGGTCCGTACCTACGACGGTGTAGGCAGCCAGGTGATAGAACACGCCGACCAGGCCGTTCTTCAGCTTGGTGGTCCACTTGTTGCTGCTGTCGTAGTTTTCGGCCAGGCCGAGACTATACAGACGATTGTAGAACGACAGCGCTTCTTTGGTGGCGTCGGTACCGTAGCCAAACATCACCTTGCCGTTATCGTCCACGCACAGCGATTTGTTATTGTAGTTAAAGGAGATGCCAAAACTGCCGAAGAAGGACGGATCGATGCCCTGCGTGGCAAACGGGATCTCATCCTGTTGACCGTTACCGTTCGGGTCGCCGGTCTTGAACGCCTTCAGCACGTCGTAGAATTCCTCAGCCGTTTTCGGAACATCCAGACCGAGGTTATCCAGCCACGTCTTGCGGATGTACAGCTTCTGCGGGAAACGCTCGTGGTTGGTGGAGTCGGTCTGCACCGTCGGCAGCGAGTAAATGTTGCCATCCGCTGCGGTGGCCGCCTTCTTGAACTCCGGCGAGGTCTCGAGCAGCTTTTTGATGTTGGGGGCGTACTTGTCGATCAGCTCGTTCAGCTGAATGACCTGACCGCTCTTGGTGTACTGCAGCAGACGGTCGGAGCCGAAGGAGTTGACCGGCAGACTGATAACGTCCGGCAGGTTCTTCGACTGGAACATCAGCGTCATGTTGCTTTCATACTTATCCAGCTCGGAGACCGACCACTCGATATCGATGTTGGTCATCTCCTCATAGTACTTCGTGAAGCCCATCTCATCGAAGTCACCGTGGTTGAGCTGTTTGAGCGTCATGATCTCCAGCGTCTCCTGCTCTTTGACGATCGGGAAACCGGCCACGTAGGTGTTGCCTTCCAGCTCGTTGGTATTGGTCGCGGAGCCGCCGCAGGCACTGCAGCCCACCACGATCGCAACCGTCAACAGCACGGCAACGATTTTCTTCATGCATTTCATACGACACACTCTCCTTATTCTTTGACTATTTCATAAGCTTCATCACATAGGAAGCTGTTGTCCTGAATCACGATATCCTTCACCGTGGCGGCAATGTAACGGATGGCCGCGGTCAGACCGGGCTTATCGTCGTTGAACTGGTTGCCCTCGATGAGGATCTTTTCGCTGTTGCTCACAAACACCGCGTTATTTTTGCTGTAGGAGTTGGAAGCCTCTTTCAGGTTGAAGCGGTTGTTGGTCAGCGTCACGTTGTAGCAGTTGCCGATGCCCACCGCACAGCCGTGGTAATCGGTAAACTTATTACCCGAAATTTCAATGTTGGTATGCGTGAGGAACGGGGATTGCACGTATCCGTTATTGTTGGTCGAGATCTGCACCATACCGTTCTGACCGTTATCTACCTCACGCGTGAGGTAGTTACAGCCGGTCACCGTGTTGTTGCGGAACACGAAGTTTTGCAGCTCGTAGCCCTCGTGTCCGTCAAACCAGCCCTGCACGGCCTGATTGCTGATGGTATCGAAGGTACAGCCCTCTACCAACGTGTCGCTGGTGCACAGCACCAAGCCGCGTCCGCGGTTATATTGGAAGGTGCAATTGCGGATCTCCGTGCCGATAAAGGTCTTTTCTTTAGTATACCAATAGTACGCGCCGGTTTCAACACCGGTCTTGATGCCGGTGATGGGCGTTTCCAGAATGACGTGAGCTTTGCGGTCGATACGCTGACCGTCAACCGGCAACAGCTCTTTGATCTTGGAAGTGCCGAGGATGCGGCCGGTGGACGGCTCGACGATCTCCAGTCGGTCGCCCACGCTCAGCGGGCTACGGATGGTCTCCACGTGCAGCTCCGTAGAGGAGATCACCTTCTGTACGTCGCCCGACCATTGGTACAGGTTCATCGCATCGTCCGCGAGGTGGGAGAACAGGCAGTCTTCCATGATGACCTTGCCGCGCGAGCCCTGAATGTGCACACCGTCGGCCGTGCCGCAGGTCCACAGATCCTTGCCGATATCCGGCAGCATCTGGAAGTTCTTCAGCGTCATCACACCGTCGTTTTGCAGGCCGATGACACCGCCGCCCGGGCTGTTGTAAATGGTGATATCCTTTAAGGTCGTCGTGCCGGAATACCGGAAGTCGAAAATAAAGGTGGTGGTGTTTTTGCGGTTGTTGAGCGTGAGCTTGTCGCCCACCTCGATGTTGTTATTGGTCAGTGTCGCCGTTTGCGGATCCAGCGCCAGCTGATACTCGGTATCGCTGATCTTTTTGTAGCTGTTGCAGAAATAGTAGTTCATGCAGTTTTCTTTCAACAGATACGGGTTGTTTTTGTTGCGGATCGTACCGTTGGCTTCCTTGCTGGTAATGCGGTCGGCCAGACGCGGATCCTCCAGCATGGTATACACGCGATCGGTCTCGATGGTGAGGATCTGCAGCGATTTGTCAAACGCGGTCACGGTTGCCTGCACCGTCGGCGGCTCAAGGCAATCCACCGTCATGTTTTCGATGGTGACGTTGTTGGAATACGAGAAATTGAAGCAGCCGAGGAAGTTATCCAGCAAAATCAGCTGACAGCCGTTGCCCTTGATATGCAATCCCTCAACCTCGTAGTCGGCAAAATCGAAGGTGTGCGTATCGTTGGCGCTCACCGGTGCGGCGTAATAGATGCCTTCCTGGAACTCCAGCACCGTGCCGGGGTTTTCCACGGCGGTGCGGATGGCCGAACGAATCAGCGGACCGTAATCGTACAGCGCGTTTGCCTCGGCACCGCACGCAGCCAGCGTGAGCACGCCGTCCTTGATCTTATCGGAAAAATCGACGTTTTCGTAATCGGTGGCGGTCTCCTGGATATCCGCCAGCGTGACCGCGCCATCCTCCGCGCCCGGGGTATCCGGCGTCACCGCCGGCTTGTTCATCTGAATGCCGGTAAAGACCGTCATCACGGTAGACGCGACGATGAGCACCGCCAGCACCGCTACCACGATCTTATCCTTAGCTGAAAAGACGTTTTTCATAATGTCACTCCCCTTTCAGGCGGTCATTCGACCAAGCCGGTTCGTTCGATGCCCTGCATGAACTTGTTGTTCAGGAACAGGAACATAATGAGCAGCGGGATCACGCACATCAGCGTGGCCGCCATGATCACACCCGTGTGATATTTGAGCGCCATCTCCAGCGATTCCTGCGTGGTGTTGACGTCCAGCTTTTCAAAGAAATCGTACATGGCAGGCAGCATCTGCGGCAGCAGGTATTGTTTACTGTTATTGATGTACAGGCCGGGCTCGAAATAATCGTTCCAATGCCATGCGCAAGACAGCACGAACGACACGAGCATGGTAGCACCGGTGGACGGCAGCACAATGCGGAAATACGTGCCGTATTCGCTGCAGCCGTCCAGTGCGGCGGCCTCCTCCAGCGAGGCCGGCAGGCTTAGGTAATACTGCCGGAACAGGAAGATGAAGATACCGCCGTTTAAGCCCATGCCCACAAACGTGGGGACGATGAGCGGCAGGTAGGTGCCTACCCAGTCGAGATTAGAGTACAGCATATACAGCGGCACCGACAGCGTCTGGATCGGCACCACGATGCTGAAGATGACCAACCCAAACAGCAGTCCGCGGCCGGGGAAGCGGAAGCGCGTAAAGCCGTATGCCACAAACGAGCAGGAGAACAGATGCCCCAACGTCGAAAGCAGCGTGACCAGCAGCGAGTTGAAGAAGGTCTTGTCGAGATTCAGCACCTCGGCCGCCAGCTTCCAGTTTTCCAGCGTACCCTCGCGCGGCACCCACTTGACCGACATATTCATCACGTCGGTGTAGGTCTTGAACGAGTTGACCAGCATGTAGATAAACGGTTGCAGGAACACAAAGGCCAGACCGATAAGCAGCACGTACAACAGCAGCTTGAGCAGGAAGCTCTTGACGTTTTTGGCCGTCAGCCACTTAGACAGCTGCAGACGGGCGGATATTTCTTGTAACGGTTTCATATCGTACCCCTCTCTGTCAACGGTCGGACGCCCGTTCGATGGGCTTACGCATCAAAACGAAGGTGAGCCCCACGAACACGATGATAAACACGAAATACACCCAGCCCATCGCCGAGGACAGCTCCAGCTGGTTTTTCTGGAACGCGATCTCCAGAATATACTCCAGCACCTCGTTAGAGGAGTTGGTAAAGCCGGCGACCAGTGTGTACACGATGGTCAGCAGGATCATCGGGGACATCAGCGGTAACGTGATGAGCCAGAACTGTTCCCATTCGCCGGCGGCGTCCACACGGGCCGCCTCGTAGATGTTGGGCGAAATGCCCTGCAAGCCGGTGAGGAACAGCAAAATCTGCACGCCCGAGTTCCACAGCACCACGGTGATGCGGTTGAGCAGCTCCTGGATCATTTCCAGAAACTCCGCCGGCATGGTGCGCACGACGTCCTCCGAAAACAGCAGGTCGCGCACCACGGTGATGGATTGCTCCTGCAGGTTTTCACCGAGGATCTGGTCGAGGATGAAGCCGGTACCCAAGATGACCGGCAGGAAGAACACCATACGGAAGAAACCGCGGAAGCGGATCTTGCGGTTGATGATGATGGCAATGAAAAACGAGAAGAATAAAATAAGGATCAAATTAATAAAGGTATCGCCGATCGACTGCAAAAACGTGGGCAGGAACTCGGTATCCACCAAAAACGCGTCCAGATAATTCTGCAGGCCGACCATCTTGAACGAGAAGGTCGTCGGGTCTTTGATCTCCGAAAAGCTGAAGATCAGCGAATAGACCACCGGAAACAGACAAAACACGCCAAAGCCGATGATCCACGGCGCAATAAAGCCGTAGCCAACGAGCGCTTTTCTCTTTTGCAAACCGCTTTGACGTTTTTTCATTTCGGTTTCCCCTTCCCTGTTGCGTGCGTGGATTACGCGGCGATCACCGCGTAGTCCATCGCTTTGACGACCGTCCCGTTCACGGTCACGTCGGTTTCGTTGTAGTTGATGATCACGGTCGTGCCGCCCTCATAAATCACTGTGGCCACGCCGTCTTGCTTAGTGTGGCTCACCATCGCGCGGTCGTATACCGCCGACAGATTTTCGGTGAATTCCTTACCGATAGCCGTGATCTCGTCCTTCCACAGAACGTACTCCGAGGAGAACAGCAGATTAAACTCGGTGTCCTTCAACTGATCGCTGTTTTGGTAGGTCAGCATGAAGGTGGGCATATAGCCATATTCGATCCACTCCAGCTTGGTTTTGGTCAGGTCGTTCGACAAATTACCCGGCAGTGCATCGCTATAGGGCACGTAGCCGTGCAGCATCATTTGCAGAAACGGCACTTCCTCGTCGAGCAGCATATAGTGCGAGCTGTCCGACGGCAGGTTGAACACGTAGGCCGTCTGCGGCAGCAGATACGGCACAAAGCCGTCGGTAGCGGTGGCCACCTGCTGCTCGTTGGCGGCGGCCAACAGCTCGGATGCCTGCCGCTTGAAGCCGTACCGCGTAACGCGGCGGTTTTTCTCGTAATCCTCATACAGCAGGCTGCCAAGGCCCTCCGCCGCCAGACCAACACCGGCATCCACACACGTGCGGATATCCTTTTCCACGCGGTCCCATTGCGTGCTGAGGTTTAAGAGGTAGTTTTCCTCTTCCTCATCGGTCAGCGGTACGCTGTCGATCTGGTATACCACGTCGGTATAGGTGGAGAAGCCACCCTCGCCGGCGCTGGCGTTGACGTAGTTTTGCAGCAGATAGAACGCGGTGTTCTCAGCCGATGCCGAAAGCGCGGACAAGCCGGACTTACCGCCCATCGACGAGGCGATGCTGCTGGAGGACGGATACGCAAAGTAACCGTTCTTCTGCCAGCCGTACAGCACGCTTTGTGATACGTCGGCACCGCCGGCGGTCAGCTCGGCCAGCATAGTCGCGGCCTGCTCAAAGGTCGCGGTGGTGACCATTTCCTTATATAGCATGGTCTCGCGTTGCACGCCCAGCAGGAAATCCACCGCCATCGGATAGGTATCAGCAGCGGTCACCACCTGCGGCAGCAGGTCGTTTTCCAAAAGATAATCGCGGTAAGCCGCCGCCATGGCACTGTAGCCGCTGTTTTCGCCGTTTAAGAAGGTATATTCAATGCGGATATCGCAGAGGTTGTTGTCCTTTTCATAGGCAAACACCTCACTGCCGCTGGCGGTGGTCATCGCATACTGCTTGCGCGCACGCACCGCCGGATAGACCTGATTGATCTTATACACGCCGTTATCCGTCTGCAGGAAGATGGAGCAGCACTCCTCACCCGAAACGATGTTGGCAAACAAGCCCTTGGTCGGATGCTTGATGCCAAACACCGGCGCGGAGGTCTTGAGCAGACCGTCGGCCGCATCGGAAGCGGCTTTATCCAGATCCATCAGCATGGTATCGTAGATATCCATCGACAGGTTGGCCTCGCCGCCGGCCGGTTTGCCAAAGTGATACAACGCACCGCAGCCGTCCGGCAGGAAGAAGTAACCCTCCACACTGCCAAGCGTAGCGCCGGTCATCGGCAGAATGTCCATACCGGTGATCTTGAACTTCCCGCTTTCGTCAATGGAGTTCTTCGGCACGGTGGCAGAAAACCCGGTTTCGGTCAGCGTCAGCTCAAGCGACAGCGAGATATCGTAATCGTCAAAGGTAAAATCGAAGCGGATGCCGTCCTCCAAGCGGCGGAGCACCGTTTCGCAGGTATTGTGACCGTTGTGCACCGCACCGCTTTTTTTGCCGTAGTCGGTGTACTTGACGTTGATATACTGCTTCAACGCCTTTTTGGTCATTTTGTTTTCGATGGTCTGACCGTATTCTTCCTCGGTCACACCCGTCGACCACAGTAGCTCCCCGGTAACCGACGACCGGAAATTAACGCGATCCTCCACCGGATCGTATTCCATCTTATAGGTGCCGTTATCGGCCAACTGCGTCAGCGCCGTCGGCTCGAAGATCTCCGCGTTGCGGTTGACGTCCTCCGCCGCCGAAAACAGCTCTACCTGCACGGCTTGCCCGCTACAGCCGGCCAAACCGAGCAACAACCCCAGGCAACATACCAACGCCGCCAGTTTACGCACAGTCAACACGGGTCTCCTCCTTAATTAAACAACTGCTGATTCTTCAGCTCAAGATACAGTTCCTTGAAGAACAAAAACGCCTGATAGCTAAACACGAACAACAAGATGACGACCGCCCAGATGAGCAGCACCGCCACGACCCCCACAAACGCCACGCCGAGCGCCTTTAAGAACTCGTAGTCGTTGAGACGCATAAAGGACAAAAACTGCAGGATGACCACCCACACCACGACCAGCACCTGCAGGGCAGTAAACAGCCCGGCGGTGTCGCTCGAAAGCACGTGGGACAGGCCGATAAGAAACGGCGTGATCACGATATACGGCACCAAGCCGTAGGTCGCGCCGGTCAGCGCTTCGGTGAACTTCGCCTCGCCGCCCATCAGCGTGGTGGTGGAATACGAACCCACCACCCACGAAAACAGCGGCACGAAGATCAGCGCCAGCAACAGAAGCAGGTTGGATTCGTCCGGCAGATTGGGGTTGAGCGCAAACGCCGTGAGGTACACGCTTGCTACCTGCATCAACGCCGCCAGCACCCAGATGATCACCATGGTCAGCCACGGCGTCTTATCGCGGTCGCGCTTGACCAGATCGAAGCAATCCAACGGATGGAACAGGGCCTGCGCGCACATTTTAATACTCTTCATAATCAATCACCTGAAATGTGGAACAGCTCGCGGTTCCACTTGTCGACCGTCTTTTTCAGCCGTCCGAGTGCCCATGCCACCACGAACACCAGCACGATCAGCCCAATGGCCACCCATGCGAAGTTCTGGGTGATGATATCGTGCATTCTCTCGCCGTAAGCCTCACCGTAGTCCTCCTGATTGCCGGAGATCTCAAAGTGCTTCATGGCGGCGGTGTAGTTCTTGCGCTTAAATTCGATGGTGCCCAGCATATCGTGCGCCAGCGGATAACCGGCGTTTAAGCGGACGATCTCGTTCCACGCCTCGTACGCCTTGTCGTAGTCACCGTTTTCAAACAGGTTGAGGGCATCCAGCACCTGAGCCATAAACTTGGTGGAGGTAAACACCTGCACCGCACCGCGGTCGGCGTCCAACACGAACACGCGTCCGGCGGCATCCACGTCCACCGCTACCGGCATGGCAAAATAGCCTTCGGTAGTTCCCTCGCCGCCAAACACCGCGATGGAGTTGCCCTTGCGGTCGTATTGGTAGATCTTGCGCGAGTTGGACTCGCAAACAAAGATGATGCCGTTGCGGTCCACAGCGACGTCCGCGTAGGTCGGCGGCACCAGCACGTTACCCTGGTTAAACACGTATTCACCGTAGAACTTTTCTTCGTAAATGTTCTCACCGACCGAGGTGATCTTTTTGATCTGGCCGGTGCTCTTGTTGGCCACCGCATACACCAGACCGTCCGCACCCAGCGTGAAATTGTTGTACGACGACGGCTGTACCTTAGTCAGCTTTTGCTTCTGAATATCCGAGGCAAACATGTTGACCAGCATGTTAGACAGCGAAAACGGAACGTCCTCCGAACCGAAGTAGCCCAAAAATTCGTTATCCTGCGTGATGCTCATAAACTCCTTACCGACGATGACGTAGATAAGGCCGTTGTTGCACACCATCAGCTTGGTCGGCTCAAACGAAATGTCGTCGCTGATGAGGTCGGACGTCGGGCGGACGATCTCCTTGACAAACGTGCCGTCCGCATTCAGCTTGACGATACGCTTGTTGTTGGTGTCGGCCACGTACACGTAGCCGTCCTCGTCCACAAACACGCCCTTCGGACCGTTAAACGGCTGCTGGGCTTCGTTTTTGTAGATCTGCAGCAGCTCACCGGTGTTGCTCATGCGCAGAATGCGGTTGTTGCCGGTATCGGCGATATAAAGCTCGCCGGACGGGCTGACAAACAGATCCTGCGGCGTGCTGAGGTTAACGCCGTCAAAGAAGCCGTCGATGACGTAGTCGAAATTATAGGTCTTGGGGATGATGCTCTGATCGTAATCGTCCTCGACCATATACGAATGCTCGGCGCCGGAGTTGATGGCGCTGACGGTCAAGGGGCAGCTAAGCAGCACGATCGCCGTCAGCACCAGCCCAATTATTCTTATGGATTGCTTCACCTGGCTCCACTCCTTTGCCTGCGGATAAAGGTTATTATTTAATGCCCGAATACGCCATGGAATCCACCACGTGCTTTTGCATGAGCACGTAGATGAGCACCGTCGGCAGCACCATGATAAAGGTGGCCGCACTCGCTGCACCGGCACGGGCAATGGAATTGCCCGACGAGATCATCTGCATGGCCAGCGGCAGCGTTTTGAGTGCTTCGTCCTGAATGAAGATCAGCGGCGTGAAGTAGTCGTTCCAGTTGTTGACGAACGAGAACACCGCCAGCGTAGCAATGACCGGCTTGAGCGACGGCATCACGATCTTGAAGAAGATGGACATCTCCCCTGCACCGTCGATGCGGGCCGCCTCTAAAAACGGATCGGGAATCTGCTGCACGAACTGCCGCACCAAAAACAGGTTGTACGCCACGGCGATCTTCGGGATGATGAGTGCCCAATAGCTGTCCACCATGCCGAAGCCGTTGACAATGAGGTAGTTCGGGATCTGGATGACGTACGGCGAGAACATCATGCCCATCAGAATGAGCGAAAAGATAAGGTTGCCAAACGGCACCTTGTGCTTGACGAGACCGTATGCCGCCATGCAGGTGATGATGATGACCAGCACCACGACCACCACCGTGACGAACACACTGTTGAACACCGAGCGCGTAAACGGAACGTCCAGCCCATCCAACGCCAGGAACAGATCCTGGAAGTTTTTAAGCGTCGGCTGCTCCACAAAAAAGCGCGGCGGGAAATAAAACAGCTCGTTTAGCGGCTTGAGTGCCGTTGTCACCACGTACACCAGCGGCAACGCCATAAACGCCGCCACCGCAGCAAGCAGTAAAAAGCCTATCGTCTTGCCGAAGGTGACACGGCCGATCTTGCCGTCACGCAGACGGATCCGTAATCCTTTTTCAACTGACATAACTTCTCATTCCTTACTGCTGAGTAATTTCATAGCCAACTGACCGATACCAAACGTAAACAGGAACAGCACCACCGAGATGGCGGAGGCGTAGCCCATTTCGTAACGGATAAAGGCGTAATCGTACAAGTGCGCCACAATGGTGTGGCCGGCATAGTCGGGGCTGGGGAGTCCGGCCACGACCAGCGCGATATCAAACACGCCGAACGCGTTGACCACCGCGTTGATGATGCCAAACAAAATCTGCGGACGGATCTGCGGCAGGATGATGTAGATCAGCTCCTGGAAGGAGTTAGCAATGCCGTCGATCTGCCCGGCCTCCTGCAGCTCCTGCGAGGTGTTTTTGAGACCGGCGAGGAACACCATGAAGCCGGAGCCCATGTTCAGCCACACCGAAATGACGATGATGACCAGCAGGATCGTATCCGGATCGGTGTTCCACAAGATCGGCTCGTTGATAATGCCGAGATTAAACAGTACGTTATTGATAAGACCGTACCGGTCGGCGGAGAAGAAATACATCCACACCACCGACATGGCCACCGCGCTGGTCAGCGACGGCGCGTAGAACAGCAGCGAGAACAGCTTGCTCATCGGCGCTTTGTTGATGATCCACGCAAACAGGAACGAGGCGATCAGCCCGATCGGGCCGGAGATCACCGCGAAGATCGCCGTGTTGGATACCGCCGTGATAAACACGTCGTCATCCATAAACAGAAGCTGATAGTTGGTCAGCCCCACAAACGAGGGAGCTTCAAACAGGTTGTAGTCGGTGAGGCTGAGGAACATAGCTACCAGAATCGGTGCCAGCACAAACACGACGTACAGCACAAAAAACGGCAGGACGAACAGCACGCCGGTCTTGTACATATTCACTTTTCTCACTAGGGAGTTTTTCAATGATTTCTGCATAACCGTTGACCTCTGTTCAATCAATCGTCAAATACGCCGTATTCCTGCTGTTTTCTTCGTAGCTCAATGTCGATATCCTCGACCGCTTCCTCCCACGAATCGCGGAAATCCTCGCCGCTTTCCACGCAGCGTGTCCACGCGTTCAGGATGTGACGGCTGGTGTAATAGCCACCCAGCACCGCCTGGCTTTCCACGTTGTTATCGAAGAAGCAGTTGATGACTTCCATCTCCTCTTTGGAGAAGGACAGCGTCGAAAATGCCTGCTTGTTTGCCGAGAAATAGCGGGCAGTGACACCCAACTGATTTTCGATCTCATTGGCAAACTTTGTCTGCGTCTCATCCGACGTCCACCACTTGAGGAATTCCCACGAAGCATCAATATTTTCGCTCTGGCTCATGATGACCGAGCAATCAATGGGAGCGCCGCTGCTGTAGCGGCACAGACCGTCCTCGGTGACCGATGCCGGCAACGGCGCGATCGCCCAGTTACCGGTGATCTCCGGTGCGGCGGAGGTGAAGGTCAGGTAATCGGACGCCTGACCGATAAGCATCGGCATTTCGCCGGTGCGGAAACGCGTGAAGTAGTTAGATGCGACCGGGATGCTGTAGTTGATGTTCAGCTCGCAGGTCTGCTTGAAGGCGGTAAACGCCTCCGGTGTGCCAAGGGCGGAATAGTGACCGTCGTCGGTGTAATACTGACCGCCGTTTTGCCACAGGAACATATCGTACAGCATAGGGATGTAGCATTGCATGCCATTCTGATACATCACCGGCAGGGTGGTATCGTAAAACTCATCCCACGTTTCCGGCGGCGTCAGCCCCAACTCCTCAAATACATCGGTGCGGTAGTACACGCAACGGAAGTTGACCGTCTCGGGCAGGGCATACACGTCGCCCCGATAGGTCAGCGGCTTGAAGGTCTCGGGGTACATCTTGTCGCGTACCGCCTCAAAGCCCTCCAGCTCCGACAGATCCACAATGGCGTTACGCGCCGCATATTCCACCGGCATACCGGCGCCGAGTCCCAGCACCACGTCGGGCGCTGTGCCGGCCGCCACCGACAGCATCAGCGAGTTGACACCCGAGGTGGTGATCTGCGACGACGGCAGTACGTTGATATTGATGATGATGTTATGTTCGGGGGTGAATTCGGCATCCGCCAACTGCTTGATGAGGCGGCACCACTCTGTGCCGCGGCCCACCCACACGTCGATCTCGGTGTCGGCGGTCACGCCGGTATCCACCACGCTGACGCTCTGGTAATCCTTGCTGAAGCTGTTGATGAGCTTCATAATGCCGTACCACAGCTTTTCAAAGAAACCGGCCTTATAATCCTCGATCTCCTTGTCCGGCGAGGCGATCCAGATCTTATCCAGCCCCAGCGGAATGCTCTTTAAGCTGTTGATCCACGTACCCAGGTTGCCCAGCGCCGTTTCCAGGTCGGTCAGACGCTTTGGCACACGGTCCGGCTTTTCGACCAGCTCGCCGATCTGCTTGGCAATGGAATCGAAGTTGTTGCTCATAGACGATTTCTTGCCGGCCAGATCAAACGCGACCTGCTCACAGAACTCGATCTTCTCCTGCAGCGCCTTCAGATCCTCCACGATACCCGGAACGTTTTTGACGATCTCGTAATCGTAGTTGCTGTCCGGCTCCTCACCGGTCACCTTCTTGATGCGGCGGATGAGTGCAGACATATCCTGCGTTGCCTGCGATAGCGTCTCCTCCACCTGACCGAACGCGCCCATCTTGACCGTCATGGTCAGGGTGTGCTCGCCTTCGTCCAGCCATACGAGATACGGCTCGCCGTTTTCGTCGGCGACCTCGGTGGAATACCAGTTATCGCTATAAACGAAGGTATAACAGCTCCACTCAGCAAACGGCACCTCGCCGTCAACCATGATCTGACGGAAGGACGGCAACCCATCGTTATACCACTGTGCGGTGCGCAGCCCCAGCTTGTAATAACCGGCGGTGTTGACCGCGAATTTCCAGGTGATGCTCTGGTTACCGCTCTTGTAACCGGCACCGCCGATGTAGTTCATGTGCGTCACATAGGGCGAGGACGGCGAAGCGGACGGATCGCCGCTATGCTCCACACCGATGACCGACGAGCTCTTTTCCACGACGTGCTCAAACGATTCCGCTTCGAACTCGATCGTCTCGCCGTAGGCGGTCTTGCCCTCGCTCTGCCACTTGGCCAACGCCTCGGCGTAGGTCGGCAACGTTTTAGGGGCCGACACGTACAGCGATTCGATGAACAGCGGCTCGTCGATATACCGGAAGGAGATCTCGTGCTCACCGGCCGTCAGATAAAACTTGAAGGCATCCTCGTATTTACCGTCGCTATCGAAGATCAGCGTATCCGCAAAACGCGGATTTTCCTTGGAAAACGGCTTGACCTCGTCGCCGTCCTTATCGGTCAGCGGCGCGTGTGCATCCTTCCACATACGCAGAAATTCGATGCTGGCGGTCTCGCGGTAGGGCGATTCGCCGTCGATAAACAGCTCACGGGTGATGGCCGAGCCGGTGGTGCCCAGCGGATAATACACCGCACCGAGATTGTACAGCGCGTCCTCCGGCACAGTCACGCGGAAGGTGACCCGCTCGGTCTCCTCGCTCCACAGCACACCGGTGTGGGCGGCATCGGCCAAAATCGTCTCGCCCACGGGGGCGTTTGCATCGACCGTCGCCTCGATCTTCTCGCCGGCGTAATTTTTATAACCGTTCTGGGCGAAATCCTTCAGCGCCGCGGAATAATAAACAGCGTCCGAGTTCAACACCGCGGCCGCCTCGTCCATAGAGGCAGACGTCCCGTCAGTCGGCTCTGCCGCCTGTGCGAAAGAGGCAATATTCAATAACACGCAAAGCGTCAGCATGATCGCCGTACACTTCTTAAGACGTCCCTTCATTCCCACAACGATTCCTCCTTACGGATTATGGCTCCTCGCCTGCCGGCGGCTGCTCCGTCGGCAATGTATCCGGCGGCACTTCCGCCACCGGCTTGGAAGCCTTCAGCTTCCACACGATAAACAGGACCAGCAGCAGGATGCACAGCGCATCCACGCCAACCGATACCCAAAACAGCACCGTCCACGGCGCTGCATCCTCCGCAATCGCCTCGTCGTCCTTTTGCTTATCGTCATCCTTGTTGTCGTTCGTCACGTCGGACGACGTGCCGGTGATGACCTTATCGAGCTTGGTGCCCTTGACAAAACGGAAGCTGTCGTTTGTTGTATAGTAGTAATTCCAACCGTTGGTGCCCTGCGTATCCGAGAAGCCCTCGGCTGCGCCGCTCAGCGGCACGCTCGGGTTTTCGCCCTCCGGCGTCTCAAAGACCTGGAAGTGGGTGTATGCATACGCAAACGCCTTTTCTGAACGGTTGCGGAACACCATGTACACCTTTTCACCGGCGGCGATCTTGGCCGATACGTTGATCAGCAACGGCTGATTGATCGGCAGGTCCTGCGCACGGAAGGTGTAAAAACCGGTCTGATCCTCCGGGAACATGATCTGCCCCTTGCTGTTGCAGATCATGAAATCGAACAACGCCTCGTTGGGCGCCGGACCGATAAACTCCGGGATCTCACACGAGAGGTTGCCATACACGCTGATGACGCAATCCGATTGCGCCGTGTACGAACGGACCATGCTGTAGTTGGGGGTGGAGACCTGCGCGCTTTCCATCAGCACCGCCATGTAGCCGGCCGAGCTCGGGTTTTCCCAGTCGCTTACGCTCCACATCCATTTCTCTTCGTCAAACTGCGTCAGCAGATACGGATCGAAGATCACGTCGCGGATACCGGCCTCGTCATCCGCCATATACGGATCTTGTTCGCGTTTGGTCTCCAGCAGCTCGGTGCAGATATCCGCCACCGGTGCGAAGTAGTAATACAGTTGTGCATTGCCCTGCTTGTCGCCAAGCGCCTTAGCCAGCGTCGTATCGCCGACCTGCAGCGTGACCGGCACGCTCTGTGCCTCGCCCACGCCGAGCATCGCCAGCACGAACAGATATTCATCGCCGGCAGCCGCCGTAAACGAGCCGGAGACCGTCTGCTTCTTGCTGTCCAGCAGCTTCCACGCCGAGACCGGCTCGAAGGTGGATTTTTTCACCACGCAGAAGCCGATCTGCTTGGCGGCGTCCACACCCTCGTGCGTGAAGGTGTAGCTCTGTTTGCCGGCCTTGGCAGCCTTGTAGCCAACAGCCGCGCCGGTATGCTGCGTCACCGTGATCGCCGATGCCGAGATGCTCGCACCGTGGGAGGAGATGGCCGTCTCCTTCACCGATTCGGGCAGCAGATACCACGCGTTGGCGGCGGCATCGTAGTGCGTTGCTTTGTCAAAGATATTCGCCGCCGGTACTACGGGCGTTTTGAAGCCCTTGATGGAGGCATAATAGTACCGCCAGCCGTTTTTGCCCTGCGTGCCGGAGAACTGCTCGTGCGTGTTGCCCAGCTTGGTACGGGTGCCGTTGTCATCACGGTAGATGTCCATAATGACCTGCACCGACGGCACCTTATCGGCCGTTTCGTTGCGCGTGATGAACAACAACTCGTCGCCGGCCTTCGCCTCGTATGTACCCGACAGCATGGTAGGCGTTGTGCGGTTTTGCTCGGTGTTTTTGAGCACCATGAAATCCGACGAGCCGGACGGATACAGCACCATGTTGCTGTTTTTCTCAATCACCATGAAACCGATGGTGTCGGCGTTTTCCGGCACACCCATATGTTGGTTGATATCCAGCATGACCGTGCCGGAGAAGGTGATCGTACCGGCCTGCTGAATTTTGAAGCCGCGGGCGGTCATGTAGCCCGGTGCCGGCGGCTGGGTGTGAGTACCGTTGGCCATACCGAACGACGGCGAAGCCGGGTTCTGGCCCTGCGAATCCGCCCACCACCAGTTATCCATAAAGGCCTTCATTTCCACAAAGCCGTTGGTCTGCGTTTCCAGCGTATACGACGGATCGACCACCGTGCCGCTGTCGCCGCTATCCGGCTGCTGCGGCTGCTGCGGTGTATCATCCGGCTGCTGCGGCAACGCAGGCGCGACCGATTTGGTCACCGTGTCGGTATACTCGTGATACCAGCCGTTGCCGCCCTGCAGAATTCCGTCATACAGTTGACCGGCGCCGTTGGAGTACGCTGTGGCATCCACGTTCACACCGAAGTTGAGCACGCACACCAAACGGTCGACCGACGGATTCATCACGATGACGTAAAACGCATCACCAGCCTTGACAGAAGCAACGTCCAGCTCTACCGCCAGCGGCGTGCCTTCTTTAACGGTAGCCACGTCGCCGTTTTTGGGGAACAGAATGCGCCCGGTACTGTCGGTAATGGCAAACTCCACCGTAGCACCCGTCAGATTGCCCTGACCGTTGTCGATGTACACGCCAGCGCCCCACGCCATCTTGAGCGCGCCGCTTTTGGGAACGACGAACTTGCGAATAGCCGCCGCGCCGCCCTTATCAATAACGGCATAGCCCGGGTAGTTGGCACAGGAGAGATCCCCGTTCGCCTTCACCCAGGCATTGTTCGTAACATCATATTGCATCTCGGACGAGGTAAAATTCAGCTGATAGCCCGCCGCTGCCGAGGCGGTCAGCGGCAGCGCCATGACCATCGTCAGCAGCAAGACCGTTGCCAACAAAAAGCTCGCTGTTTTCTTCATTCTTCTACCCCTCTCATCATCACCGGTCAAACCGGAAATCACGGGCGGATCACCGCACATTAAATCACGATTGTATTATATCATGCGGTCGCGCTCTGTGGCAATGCGATATCATCCCTCGCTTTTGCACTTTTGTCCTTTTTCAAACATTCGGATTGACAAATTAACTAGTGGGTGTTATTCTAAAAGTACCATAAACGAGGTGGTTTTTTATGGAAAATGCCAATAATCCTTTTCCGTCTATTCCGCTCACCAGCTTGGTTTCGGTTTCTAAAATTCATTCCTTATACTACTACGAATTCCCCAAAAACTATTTGTTCAAGGGCGAAACGCACGATTTTTGGGAACTGATCTACGCCGATAAGGGCGATTGCTTCGTGCAAAACGGCAACGAGCGCATTGCCCTCAAAACCGGCGAAGCCACGCTGATTCCGCCCAACGTGTTCCACACACTCGGCGGCAACGGCGTGAACCTGTTTAACGTGTTCGTGATCTCGTTTTCCTGCAAAAGCAAGGCGGTCGACGCCATGCTGCTGCGCTCGTTCAAGATCACGCCACTGCAACGCGAGCTCATCTCCAAGATCATCAAAGAAGGCCGTCGGGCGTTTTATCTACCCACTATCGACGTAGCCATTTCCGA
>JAFUPS010000091.1 GCA_017481085.1 Clostridia bacterium
AGCGCATCTTGGCGTTGATGGTATCGCGCGAGGTCAGCGTGCCGTCCAGCTCCAGCTCACCAACGAGGTTACGCAGGGTAGTGGCGGCGAGGTTGGACAGCGCCGAGATCGGGTTGACCGCACCGTAGGCATACAGATTGGAATCGTAAATACGGTAGTACACCACCGTGTCGATCTGCATGGTGACGTTATCCTTGGTGATCACCGGCTGAGGCTGCGAATCCAGCACCTGTTCCTTCAGGGTGACCTTTTTGGCAATGCGGTCAATGAACGGAATCTTGAGGTGCAGACCGGCGCTCCAGGTCGTGTGATATTTACCCAGACGTTCGATGACGTACTCGGTCGCCTGTGGCACGATCTTCAGGTTGGCGATGATGATCACCAACAGCACGAACAAAACGATAGGCAGCCATTCCATAAAGCATCTTCCTTTCTTTATTAAGGGGTACTTTTAGTATATCCCTTTTTATGGGCGATGTCAATAGAGTTCCAGCGACGGCAGCAGCCAATAGCCAAGTGCCGCCCACGCAATGCCGCCTGCAGCACCTACTGCGACGTCGCGGATATAATGTACGCCGCCAACCACCCGAATATACGCCATCACAGCGGTAACGACTAACGCGATAATGCCGACCACCGGCCACAGCCACAGCGCGGTCATGGCGATGACCGCCGCGGAATACAGATGTCGGCTGGGGAACGATTTGCCCGGCTTGGTCTTGCCCAGCAGCGAAGGCGTGCCGGTCACTTCGTACCGCCGGGGAACGTTTAACACGCGGCGGAACACGGTGACGAAAGCAAAGCCGGAGGCCGGAACAGCTACCGCAAGCACCAAATCCCGTGTGTTTTGATTTACGATTAGTATAATCAGTGTTGTAATATACAAAACATACATAAACGCTGTGACAATATGATTGCTCACGCGCAGGGCGGCAATGCGTTTGGGATGCCCCACAAACGGAGCGGAGAGCTTATCGTATGCGGAAGTTTCCAAATAATTACCCCCTAAAAAAGATTACCAGTCCACCTTGTCGATCGGCATGGTTGGGGCGGCGTTGAGCGAGGTATCGGCCACGTTGCCGGCCATAAACTCGTAATATCCCTGCGCGCCGATCATAGCGGCGTTATCGCCGCACAGTGACAGCGGCGGCATGTATAGCTGGCGGCCGGATGCTTCGCACAAGGCGGTCATGCGGCGGCGGAGCTCCGCGTTGGCAGAAACGCCACCGGCCAGCACGACGGTATCGTAGCCAAACGCATCGGCGGCTTTCATGGTGTTGGTGCACAGCATCTCCACCACCCGGTCGCGGAAGGACGCGCACACGTCCGCGTGATTCAGTGCCTCACCGGTCTGCTCAGCGTGGTGCAGCAGGTTGATGACGGCGGTCTTAAGACCGGAAAACGAAAAATCGTATTCGCTGCCGTCCACGTGCGGTCGGGGGAATTTGTAGGCGGTCGGATCGCCGGTCTCGGCCAGCTTGTCCAACGCCACGCCGCCCGGGTAGGGCATGCCCATGGCGC
This sequence comes from Clostridia bacterium, assembly GCA_017481085.1. Classification (GTDB taxonomy): domain Bacteria; phylum Bacillota; class Clostridia; order Oscillospirales; family Acutalibacteraceae; genus RGIG426. The sequence goes on from JAFUPS010000091.1 coordinate 1,522, forward strand.
GGGCCGCCTTATCGAAGCATTCGCCGGCGGCATCGTCCCGCGTGCGGCCGATCACACGGAAGTGGGTGTAATCCTCCACCGCTACGATGTGGCTGTGACCGCCCGACACGATGAGGCACAAAAACGGCGGCTTCAGCTCGGTGTGAGCCAGATAGTTGGCGGCGATGTGTCCGCGCAGGTGGTGTACCGGCACCAGCGGTTTGCCTGCCGCATACGCCAGACTTTTGGCGTAGTTGACGCCCACGAGCAACGCACCGATAAGCCCCGGTGCGGCGGTGACCGCTACGGCGTCGATATCGGCAACCGTCACGCCGGCCTGCGCCAACGCCTGCTCGGTCACGTCCGAGATGTACTCGGCATGACGCCGCGAGGCGATCTCCGGCACCACGCCGCCGTATAACCGTTGTTCCTCCAGTGACGAGGCGATGACGCTCGACAGCACCGTACGGCCATCCTCAACAACGGCGGCGGCGGTCTCGTCACACGACGATTCAAAGGCTAGAATTTTCATAACATCCCTCCTGAGGGGGTAGGTTTTGGTTTATCCAGGAATACAGCAGAGCATCCTCAACGGGGGCAGAGTAAAACCGGGGGCGTTTGCCGTCCTGCACAAAGCCAAAGCGCTCGTACAAGCGGATGGCGGCGACGTTGGATTCGCGTACCTCCAGCCCCAACCGGCGGATACCGCGACGGCGGCATTCCTCCTGCGCGGCGGTGACCAGCGCGGCGGCGACCCCTTGCCGGCGGTGCGTGGGGGATACCGCCACGTTGGTGATATCCGCTTCGTCCAGCACGGCGAGAAACCCGAGATACCCGACGGCTTCGCCGCCTTGCTCGGCCACCAGAAACACCGCTAACGGATTATCCAGCTCTTCGGCAAAGCCGGCGGCTGTCCACGGTTGTGAAAAGCAGGCGTTTTCCAGCGCGACCAGCGCCGGAATGTGTCGCTCCTGCATGGGGACAATTTGCATAGTCACGCTCCTTTTGCGTTACGCCTCTTCGTCCGGCTGTTCCTCAACCTCGGTGAGCGAGCCATCCTCGCCGACGGTCATCATCTGAATATCGGCGTGGCAATATTTGCGGATATCGCGCATGCGGAACTCGTCGTTTTCCCCGATAAAGGTGATGGCGATGCCGTGGCGCCGCGCACGACCCGTGCGTCCGATACGGTGGAGATAATACTCGTTTTCGTCCGGAATATCGTAGTTGAACACCGCTTCCACGTCGTCCACGTCGATGCCGCGGGCCGCCACGTCGGTGGCGACGAGAATTTCAAACGCGCCTTTTTTGAAGCCGGCCATGACCTTGTTGCGCTGTCCCTGCGGCAGGTCGCCGTTTAAGTAATCGCACGAGCGGCCGCTTTTGCGCAGACGTTCGCCCAGCACGCGCACGGTGGATTTCATGTTCGCAAACACGATCACGCGCTTCAGCTCCAGCGCGTCGATGATCTTTTCCATGTCGGTCAGGCGCTGCTGGCCTTGCGACCGAATGCCGATCTGCCGGATGTTCGGGCGATTGTCGCCCTCCGCCTGCACCTCGATCTGCACGGCGTTGCGCTGGTATTCCCACGCCACATCCATCACGTCACGCGAAATGGTGGCGGAGAACATCAGCACCTGCGTATCCGCCGGCGTAGCATCCAGAATTTTGCGCACGTCGCGGATGAAGCCCATGCGTAGCATCTCGTCCGCTTCGTCGAGCACCGCGGTGTACACGTTGTCGATGCGGATGGTGCGGCGGCTCATGTGGTCGAGCAAGCGCCCGGGAGTAGCCACCACGATATGCGGATGCTTTTTGAGGGTCGCGATCTGCGTATTCATCGACTGACCGCCGTAGATAGCCGCAATGCGCACGTCCTGGCGGTACATGGTCAGGCGGCGCAGGTCCTCCGCGATCTGCACGCACAACTCGCGCGTGGGGCACAGCACCAGCGCCTGCACTTCGGTCATATCGACGTTAAGGCACTCGATGAGCGGAATGCCGAAGGCGCAGGTCTTGCCGGTGCCGGTGGGGGCTTTGGCAATGAGGTCACGACCGTCCATGATCGGTGCGATGGCACGCGATTGAATAGGCGTGGGGGTGGTGAAGCCCATTTTCTTAAGCGCTTTAAGCGTTTCGGGCTGAACGTTCAGCTCCTCAAACGTTGCGGCATCCGTCACCGGCTGTTGTGCCTCCGGTAACGATTCATTGATTTGATTTTTCGCTGCTTTTTCCATAAAAACTCCTTATTTTAAAGAACTGTCATTCCGCAAGCGGTTGCCCTCTGAACGACAATTTTACTTCAGCTCCACAATGGTGACGCCCATTTCGCCTTCACCGAACGTGCCGAGACGATAGCTCTTGACGCTGGGGTGATGCTTCAGATGTGCGTGTACGGCGGCACGGAGTGCGCCGGTGCCCTTACCGTGGATGACCGTGATCTCCCCGATACCGCCCATCACGGCGTTATCAATGGCGGCATCCAGCGCCAGCACGCCGTCGTCGGTATACATGCCGCGCAGATCGACTTCGGTTTCGGCCCGACGGTTGACACGGCTTTCCAGGTTAGCGACCGCCGAGCGTTCGCCGGTCTTGCGCCCTTTGGCCGGTTGACGGCCGGTGGGCTTGGGTTTACCGCCGGCCTTGGCCAGACGGAGATTACTAAGCGGCACGCGCGTGCGGATGATACCTGCCTGCACCTCGACCTGCCCGTTGGCATCGGGTAGCGACAGCACCGTACCGGGCTTGTCGATATCCGCTATCACCACCGCATCGCCCACCTTCAGCGGACGAGGGAGAACGTAGGCATTTTGTTTTTTCTCGCCGACCGGGTCGGCTTCTTCTTCCATTTTATCCAGCTGACGGCGCAGCGCCGCGCGCTTTTCGCGTAGCTTTTCCGCGGCATCAGCGGCATCCCGCTCCTTGCGCAGACGGTCAAGCTCGTCCATCACCGCCTCGGCATCCGCCCGGGCGCGTTGGACGATGCGTTTGGCTTGCTCGCGGGCATCGTCCAAAAGGCGCTCACGCTCCTGCTCGGCCTGCTCTGCGCGGTCGGCAGCGGATTCGCTGGCTGCCTGCGCGGTCTCACGCAGGGCGATGGCCTCGGCCAGTTGTTTTTCCAGATTCTGGCGGCGTTCCTCCAGCCGCACGACGACTTCCTCTAAGCGACGGTCGTCACCCGATACCAGCTCGCGCGCACGCTCCACAATGGCCGCCGGCATACCCAGGCGGTCGGTGATGGCAAAGGCGTTGGAACGCCCCGGCACGCCTACCAGCAACCGGTAGGTCGGGCGGAGGGTGGCAACGTCAAATTCACAACTGCCGTTTTCCACGCCGTCGGTCTGGATGGCATACGCCTTCAGCTCGGCATAGTGGGTGGTGGCGGCAATGCGCGCGCCCTGCGTGCGGAGTTGCTCTAAAATCGCAATAGCCAGCGCCGCACCCTCCACCGGGTCGGTGCCGGAGCCGAGCTCGTCAATGAGCACCAGCGTGCGGTCGTCGGTTTCACGCAGGATGCGGATGATGTTGACCATGTGCGCCGAGAAGGTAGACAGCGATTGTTCGATGGATTGCTCGTCGCCGATGTCGACCAGCACGCGGTCGAACAGCGATACCACCGAGCCGTCGTCCACCGGCGGCAGCAGACCGCACATCACCATGAGGGTGAGCAGGCCGATGGTTTTAAGGGTGACCGTTTTACCGCCCGTGTTCGGGCCGGTAATGACCAGCGTATCAAATTCGCCGCCCAGCTCCACGTCGATCGGCACCGCTTTTTTGGGGTCGAGCAAGGGGTGCCGCGCATGGCGCAGCTTCACGTGACCGTCGGTGGTCACCGTCGGACGGGTAGCTTTCATTTTATAGGCCAGCGACGCCTTGGCAAAGACGAGGTTGAGCTCCATCAGCAGGTCGTAGCCAGCGCACAGCTCGTCTGCGCGTTCGCCCACGGCGGCGGACAGCTCCATGATAATGCGTTCGATCTCCGCCTGCTCTTTGGATTCCAGCACACGGATCTCGTTGTTGGCTTCCACCACGGCCATCGGCTCAATAAACACGGTAGCGCCGGTGGCAGAGGTATCGTGCACCAAGCCGGGTACTTCGCCACGGCATTCGGCCTTGACCGGCACGACGAAGCGACCGCCGCGCTGGGTGATGATGGCCTCCTGCAGGGCACTACGATAAGCGGTCGAGCGAATCAGCCCGTCCAGATGGTCGCGCACACGCTGGGATGCCGCGCGGATGCGACGGCGAATGGCGGCCAGCTCCGGCGAAGCGTCGTCGGCCAACAGCTCGTCCGACAGCAGGGAAGTTTGGATGCGTTCCTCCAAGCGACGGTCGGGCAAAATCAGCGCAAAGCGCTCGTCTAAGCAGGTTTCGGTATCGGCTAAGCGTCCGCGCCATTCTTTCACGCTGCGCATTACGCGGAACACCTCTGCTACGGCGCGCAGCTCGTGCAGAGACAGCGCCGCGCCGGCTTCGGCACGGCGCGCGGCATTTTTAATGGGCTCGGGATGCCCGAACGACGGACTGCCGATCTGCGCCAACAGCTTGCAGGCGGCTTCGGTGTCGTCCAGCCGGGCGGATACTTTGCCTATGTAGGGGGAAGGGGACAAAGCGCGCGCCAAATCGGCCGCATCCGAGCAGGTCGTCTCGGCGGCCAGTAGTTCGAGGATCTTGTCCAGCTCCAGCGCACGGCAATTTTGTTTCATGGCAAATCCTTTCTTGAGATGATGGGCGTTGTTGCTCCCCTGTGCAAGGGGAGCTGTCGAGCGTCAGCGAGACTGAGGGGTTGGAGGATTACAACCCTCCCGCCAGCCTACAGCTGTCACCCTCCCTTACACAGGGAGGGCGTTGTTGGCTCCCCTGTGCAAGGGAGTCACTCTACGCTGTGGTAGAAATCCAGCGTGTTGAAGCCGCGGTTTAAGCAGGCGAGCAAAAACCGTTCGCTCGCCGCCGCCAGCGGCAACAGCGATTCGGGTGATAACCGGAACGAAAATATCTTGTCCTCGTCGGCAGTGATCAGCCACCGCCACGCCGCAACAGCGCCGGCGGTGAGCGGAATGCCTTCGGTAGTCGTCAAACTGCAATCGGGGCACAGCACCAAGCCGGAAAGTGGTTGCAAAAACATACCCCCGTCTTGCTTGCCGCACCGGCGGCAGGCGTGCAGATCGGGGCAATAACCGGCTTCCATCAGCAGGCGTTGCTCCACCACGGCTTTGAGCAGGGCGGGCTCGCGTTCGCCCGTTCCCAGCAGGTGTAATGCATTAAGTAGTAGGCGCAGGGCGGCATCGGCGCGTTCCTCGCGCGGACCGAGCACCCCGGCCAGTTCACAAAAATACTGCGCCAACGCCAGCTTTTTCATATCGTCGCGCAGCTCAAAGAACACACGCTGCGGCTTGGCATCGGTGACGATCCATTTGCTTTTGCCTTCGGTCAGCGTGAGGGTGGCGTATGTCAGCAGCGAGGTGGCCGATCCGCTACGGCTGCTCACCTTGCGCGCACCGCGCACCGAAGCCTGCAGTACGCCGCGCTCACGCGTGAGCGCTGTGATAAAGCGGTCGCTTTCACCTATACGATTGTTCTCCCGGATGATCAGGGCGTCCGTCTTGAGTGGCATAGTTGGCAGACTCCTCTCTCGTCACGCCGTTGGTCACCCCACGATAACGCAGGTAATCGGCAACCTTGCCGGTGCGACAGAATTGCTTCCACTCTGCATCTGTATACATACATATCCCCTCCTGATACTATCGTGTGCAGGAGGGGCGAAAATGTTACAGGGGAAGTTTTTGGAAATTTTGATCAAATGCGATAGCCGAGCTGATTGAGGATAGCCTGCCGGTTGCGCCAGTCCTCCTTCACCTTTACCCAGCATTGCAGGTTGACGTGTGCGCCGAACAACCGCTCCATCTGCGCGCGTGCGTTGGTGGAGATCTTCTTGAGCATCGCACCTTTTTTGCCAATGATGATGCCCTTGTGGTTGTCGCGGTCGCAGAGAACGGTCGCTTCTACGTCTAAAATCACGCCGTCGCGGCCTTCGCGTTCTTTGATCGGCTCACACAGCACCGCCACACCGTGCGGCACTTCCTGCCGCAGCAGGCGCAAAATCTGCTCGCGGATGAGCTCGGCGGCCAACACCGATTCGGTCTGGTCGCTGGTGGCATCGGCAGGGAAGAAATGCGGACTTTCAAACGCATATTCCGCCAAGCGGTCGAACAAACCGTCCACACCGTCACCGTCCCGGGCAGAGACCGGGTACAATGCATCAAACGCGTGCGCCGTGTTCCACGCCGCCATGCAGGAAAGCAGCTCAGCTTTGTCTTCCAGCGTGTCGATCTTGTTGATCGCCAGCACGGTGGGCAGCTTTTCGCGCGAGAGCTGTTGGATGAGCTCCGCCTCCTCCGGTCGGCATTCGTCGGTGGGCTCTACCACCATGAGCGCCGCATCCACGCCGGACATCGCTTCCACAATGGACTGCTTCATAAAA
>JAFUPS010000092.1 GCA_017481085.1 Clostridia bacterium
CTATCAGCCATACACCGGCCAGAAACCCGAATACCAGCGTCAGCCACAAGGTAACGCGGTCGGCGTGGTTGAAGATCTGCGTATTGGGCGGCGGGGTGACGCCGGTAAGGTTGAGCCGCACCATTGCCATCACGGTATCCACAAACAGTACCGCACCGGCGGTCGCCGCTACGATGCCGAGCGGCACGGCGTGTTCGTCCTCCACCGGACGCAACGGCAGCCGGGAGCAATAGGCCAGCACGATCAGCACCGCCGCACCGACAGTCAGCGCGAGCAGCAGCCAGATGCTGATGCCGGCTTCACCCACTGCCTCGGCCTGCACCTGCGGCAGCGTGAGCAACCGCATCGCGGTGGCAACGGCCGTGAGCAGCAGCGTGGCCCATACGGCGATCTTATTGATAGAGGTTCTCATAAAAACACCTCCGATAAACGGAATCAGCGGTCGTTGAGATCAACGTACGGAATATGCGGCACCACCGACTTATAAGCCGGGCGGATAATGCGGTTGCCGTAGGTCAGTTCTTCGATGCGGTGAGCACACCAGCCGGCGGTACGTGCCAGCGCAAACAGCGGCGTGTACAGATCCGGCGTGATACCGAGCGTGCGGTAGACCAAACCGGAGTACAGGTCGACGTTGGCACAAATGCCGGTATCGCGGCCAATCTTTTCCACCACCAGCGCCGGGGCGAGCTTTTCCACCATTTCCAGCAGATGGAATTCGTCGCCAAAGCCCTTTTTCTCGGCCAGATCGCGGGCGTACTTCTTCAGAATGACCGCGCGCGGATCGGATTTGGTATACACCGCGTGACCCATGCCGTAGATCAGACCGGCGCGGTCACCGGCTTCACCGGCCAGCAGCTTGCGCAGGTAAGCGGCGATCTCATCTTCGTCGTTGTAGTCGCGGATATCCTCGCACATATAGCCGAGCATTTCCTCTACCTTGATGTTGGCGCCGCCGTGCCGGGGTCCTTTGAGCGCACCGATGGCCGCGGCAATGGCGGAATAGGTATCGGTGCCGGACGAGCTGAGCACACGCGAGGTGAAGGTGGAGCAGTTACCGCCGCCGTGTTCGGCGTGGATCATCAGGCAGATATCCAGCAACCGTGCTTCCTCATCGGTGAACACCGTGTCCTTCCGCAGCGAGTGCAGAATGGATTCGGCGGTGGAGCTGTTTTCCAGCGGCGGATGGAAATACATGCTTTCGCGGTCGTACACGCGGCGCTTGACCTGATAAGCATACGACATCACCGACGGCAACGTAGCCATCAGGAAAATGGACTGACGCAGTACGTTTTCCAGCTAGGTATCGTCCGGGTTGGCGTCGTACGAATAAAACGACAGCACACTGCGCTGCATCTTGTTCATGATATTCGGCGAGGGCGATTTGATGATCATGTCCTCGGTGAAAAATTCCGGCAGTTGCCGGCAATCCTGCAGCAGCGAGTTAAACTCTGCCAGTTGCTCGCGGTTGGGGAGCTTGCCAAACAACAACAGATACGCGGTTTCTTCAAAACCAAAGCGCGGTGTACGGCGGCGGGTATATCCCTCCACCAGATCGTGCACGTTAATGCCGCGGTAGGTCAGCTCGCCGTCGATAGGCTCTTTTTCGCCCTCGTTCATTACGTAGCCGTGCACGTTACACACACGCGTCAGACCGGCCACCACGCCCGAGCCGTCGGCATTGCGCAGACCGCGCTTGATATCCAGGTTGCGGTATTTGCTTGTGTCAATAGAGGTATTATTCCGCAACTCGTCGCATAAGTTTCTAAGGGTCTCCTGCGGAAGATGTAATTCAGCGATCATAAAACAAGGTCCTTTCAATCGCAAGGTTTTTATTAGCAATTTATTATAAATCATTATCTGCACAAAGTCAAGTTGTAAAAGGAGGGATGTTCGTGCACGGATTTGGGAATTGGTACGTATTATTGGGGGTGTTGACCGCCGCGATCATGGTGCTGGCGCCACTGTCGGTTTTGCCGGTCAATGGGCAGGAGGAACAGCCGGACAAGCCGCCGGCGGTTACCGATCAACAAGAGGAACAGCCGACAACGTCGACGACGGCACCGCCGGTCACCACGCCGCTGTCGGAGGATACGTTCCGTATTCTGGAGGCAGACGGCAAGACGGTATCGGAAATGGATGCGCGCACGTTTCTCATCTGGACAGTAGCGGCGGAGATGCCGGCCAACTTCGAGCCGGAAGCACTCAAGGCGCAGGCGGTGGCGGCGTATACCTACTTCTGCTACGAGCGTGCGGCCGAACGGTCGTCGCCGTCGGCGGCGCTGTGCGGCGCGGATTTTTCCGATACCCCGGTCGCCTACCCGGAGGGGTACACCGCGGCGTATTGGCAAAAGCGGTGGGGAGAGGGGTACCAGACTTACTACGATAAAATTGCGGCGGCGGTGGACGCCGTTTCGGGCAAGCGCATCCTGTACGACGGTGCGCCTATCTTCGCGGCGTATCACGCCATTTCCAGTGGTACTACCGAAGTGCCGGAGGTGGTGTGGTCGGCGGCATTTCCGTATTTGCAATCGGTAGCCAGTCCTCTGGATGCGGAGGCACCCGATTACGCCACCACCGTCACGCTCACCGCACCGGAATTCGTTAAGGCGATGACAGGGGTAGAGGGCATCGATCTGTCGGGTGATGCCGCCGGTTGGGTGAAGGACGACGCCAAGCTCTCCGCCGCCGGCACGGTGGTCACGCAAACGGTGGGCGGCGTGTCGCTTTCCGGCCGTGAATGGCGCTCACGGTGCGGCTTGCGGTCGTCCTGCTTTACGGTGGCGTACGCCGACGGCAACTTCACCTTTCAGGTCAAGGGCTACGGACACGATGTGGGTATGAGTCAATACGGTGCACAGTTTTTGGCGCAATCCGGTTATTCGTGGGAGGAGATATTGCATCACTATTATACCGACGTGGAAATTCGGTAAAATTCTGCTTGCCAATGCGTTGGCGGTGAGGTATAATATGACCATAACCCAAAAGAAAGGAC
>JAFUPS010000093.1 GCA_017481085.1 Clostridia bacterium
CTGCGCCTCGATGCCCTGCGACGCGTCCACGATGAGCAACGCACCCTCGCACGCGGCGAGCGAACGCGAAACCTCGTAGTTGAAGTCAACGTGACCGGGGGTATCGATCAGGTTGAAGGTGTAGGACTCCCCATCCTGCGCGGTATAGTACAGCGTGACCGCGTGCGCCTTGATGGTGATGCCGCGTTCACGTTCGAGGTCCATACTGTCGAGCAGTTGGTCCTCCATATCGCGCATGGCCACCGTGCTGGTCTGCTCCAGCAGACGGTCGGCCAAGGTCGATTTACCGTGGTCGATATGGGCGATAATGCAAAAATTGCGGGTATTCTCAAGCTTTGCCAAAAAGGACACCTCGTTTAAATGGAAAATGAAAAATGGATAATGGGAAGTGAAGGGTGCGAAAAAGCAGAAACCTCTTGCCTCCCTTGTTAAAGGGAGGGGGACCGCCGTTTGGCGGTGGCGGGATTCTTCTGGGATTCTGCTGATTTTGCGGGTGGGCATGAAAACCCTTCCCTACGAAGCGACCGGCGCGTATCCGGCGATCACTTCGTCAGCAGCGAGAGGGCTTCGGCACGGGTGCGCGGATCGGACCGCATGCATCCGCGCAACGCCGACGTCTGCGTGCGCGCACCGGCGGCACGCACGCCGCGCATGGTCATGCACAGATGCTCGGCCTCCACCACCACGGCAACGCCGCGCGGTTTCAGCTCCGCTTCCAAAAAATCCGCGATCTGGTCGGTCAAGCGCTCCTGTAGCTGCGGACGCTTGGCAAACGTCTGCACGATGCGGGCGATCTTCGAAAGCCCGATCACCTTACCGTCACCCGGAATGTACGCCACGTGCGCCACGCCGATAAACGGCAGCAGATGATGCTCACACACCGAGTGCAACGGAATGTCCCGCACCGTCACCATATCGTCCGAATGCTCTGAAAACAGCTTGAGATGCCGGCGGGGATCTTCGTGCAGACCGCCGAAGATCTCCTCGCACATATTCGCAATACGCCGCGGCGTTTCCTGCAATCCCTCGCGGTCGGGATCTTCCCCGATGGCCGCCAGTAGCTCGCGTACCGCCGCTTCTATCCGTGGCTTGTCCATAGTGTCTCCTTAGTTGTTGCTGACCGTCGCCGAAACGGTCAGACCGCCGGCGTTGCCGTAATATACCCACACGTCGTCTGCACCGGACACCGTAAACCGCATCGTGCCGTTGATACGTCCGGTCTCGGTCGTTCCCAGCGAAACCGCCGCGGTGAGATTCTCGGCGGTGATGTTTTCCAGCGCTTTTTCGGTGCCGACCAGCGTCACCGTATACGTCTTTTGCGTCAGGCTCGCTTTCTGCGTCGAAGCGAGATCGCGGAAGGTGGTGTTACCGGCGGTGGAACGGAAGGTGATCCGCTTGGTGGTCAGTCCTTCCAGCACCGTGGCGGTGACGTCGATCTTGGAAGCATCCCCGGCCGTCACGCCTTCGGGCAGCGTGACCGAGGTCGCATACACACAGCTTCCCGTATCATCCGGGCGCAGTACGTCGAAATCTAGCGTGCCGATGCTCAGCGACTCGTTCATGGCCGCCAGCGACGCGGCTGTGCCGGTCAAGGTCACCTTATCCGGCGACAGCGAAACGATGGATTTTTCGGCATACGCCGCCGGTACGTGCGCCAGATCGTACCCCAGCGCAACCGTAGCTTCCACGTGCACCGGCACGGTCAGCGGTACGGTTTTATCGGTCAGGCGGTCAAACGTGCAATGCGCGTAATCCACCGGTTTGCCGTCTTTGTCCAGCGCCTTGATGGTCGCGGTAAAATTGCCCACGTCCGACAACACGGCCGTTTGCTCCACTACCGCCACCAGCCTGGCGATCTTGTCCATTTCGGTTTTCGGGCCGGACAAAATCACACCGGCCTCCACCGAAGCATCCAGCACCGGAGCACCCAGCTTCATCGTCGCGGCATCCGATACCGACAGCGCCGACACGTCCGTTTCCAGCTGGAACGAACGCGACGCCCAATAATCGCAGTTGATCTCCACCGTGGCCGGGTAGGTGGACACGATATCGTAATCCACCACCTCGCTGTTGCGCGAGACGGACAGCGACACCTTGTGCCGCCCGGATTTCTGCACCGTGGAGATATCCGCACGCACGCGCAGATCGTCCGGTGTCAGCTTGGAGACGACCGACCACGGGCCGTCCACCACCACGGTGACGTCCACTTCCACGTCGTCCACCAGCCGCAGACCGATCTGGTCGGCAAACGAGCCGGACAGATCCACCGTATACGGCACGGTGAGAGAACGGTCACGGGTGGTGACCGCCGCCGACATCACACTCCACCATACACTGACGGCCAGGATAGCCGAAACGATGATGAGAAATTTGCGGCTTTGCAAAAGGAACGCAAAGGAAAAACGCGATTTCGTGCTGTTGCTCATTTCGTTTTCCCTTCCTTTCCGCGCCCAAACCACTTGTGCGACCGGGCAATGATCTCCTCCGGCGCCAGCACCTTTTGCAGGTGTGCGCGCAGCTCGTCCTTCGTGAGACCGCGGCGCAGAACGCCGGACTGTGCTACCGAGATAGTTCCGCTTTCCTCCGATACCACCACGACCAGCGCATCGGAGTTCTCGCTCATACCGACGGCGGCACGGTGACGCGTGCCAAGCTCACTGCTGATCTCCAGCTTATCTGTCAAGGGCAAAATGCAACCGGCGGCCAGAATGCGACCGTCACGGATGATCATCGCGCCATCGTGAAGCGGCGCTTTATTGAAGAAGATGTTGCCGATCAGCTCGGCAGAGGCCGCGGCATCCACGGTGGTGCCGGTCATGGCGACGTCACCCAGCATGGTGCTCCGCTCAAACACGATGAGCGCACCCATTTTGTGGCGCTGCAACAGCTCGCAGGCATCGCACACGTGGTCGATGGCTTCCAGCGTCATTTTGGCTTCTTCCTCCATGGAGCTGAGACTACCCAAACGAATGCGCGAGTGTCCCACACGCTCCAGAATACGCCGCAACTCCGGCTGGAAGATGACCACCGCCAAAATGAGGGCGTTATCAAACAACAGCTGCAGCACAAAGGCAAGCGCACCCAGATTGAGCGCCTGTGCCAGCAAGTACACCACAAACAGAATGAGCAAGCCCTTCAGCAACTGCTCCGCGCGCGAATCGCGCACCAACCGCAAAATGAAATAAAAGACCAGCGTAAGCAACACAATATCCAACAGCGTGGACACAATGTTGATCGAGCCGAACACGCCGACGATCTGCGCCCACACGTCCGCAAACGTATTTTGTAGCCATTCCCACATATCGTTTTTCTCGCGCGGTCAAGCCGCCAATGGCATGAAGCCTATCCCGTCATTGTGAGTCCCGGGCTACGCCCTCCTCAGAATGACCGATCTGCTTGATGCCATTACCAAGCCGCCCGATCTCCTTCCTTTTATAAAAAATTTAAAAATTATAGTTATACATCTTCATTTTACCATATATTTGTAAGTTTGCAATCTTTTTTTGTCGTCGTTCATAACTTTTTTACGAAGCGACAAAAGCGGTCAACATCCTCTGCGGCGGTAAACGCACCGGGGGCCGCGCGCACACCGCCGTCCGGTAGCGTACCCAGCTTGCGGTGCCCGGCCGGTGCGCA
>JAFUPS010000094.1 GCA_017481085.1 Clostridia bacterium
CATTTCCTTCCTCAACAATTTCATTCCAGATTTCTATCATCGCACACAAATCTTTTTCCCCATATTTGCGTATTACTATTCCCATTTCTTTTCACCTCTACAAATTTCTATTTATCAAACGGATTATACCAATTTTCAGCAATCAAATCAAGGCGAAGCCTTGTATATCATCCGCAGCTTGTCTGCGGTATATCATCAATGCGAAGCATTGCATCTCATCAAGCCGCAGTTAATACAGCCTTCGGCTGATAATATGCGCCTTCGGCGATGATATACACGCTGGCGCGTGATGATATACCAAGCCTGCGGCTTGGATAAAAAAAGAAGTAACTTTTGGAAAACAAAAGTTACTTCTTTTTTGGAGCAGGCGACGGGAGTCGAACCCGCCTCTAAAGCTTGGGAAGCTTTCATTCTACCGATGAACTACGCCTGCAAGGCTTTTTTACTATACCACAGCTATTTGGAAAAATCAAGACGTCCGGCAACTTTTTTCTTCGACATAAGCTCTTGCCAAAATTCGCCATATATGTTATACTTCAAATAAGGAGGGATGTATTATGATGACAAATCCGTTTGATATGCTTGGCTCGGATGAAATGATCGCCGCTGTTGTGCTGATCGTGGTGCTGTTGCTCTATTTGGTGATTTTGGGTATCGGCATTATTACCTACGTGCTGCAATCGCTGGCGATGTATACCATCGCCGATCGCCGCCGCATTCCGAATGCGTGGCTGGCGTGGCTGCCTTTCGGTAACGTGTGGATTCTCGGCTCTATCGTGGACCACCAGGAAGGGCAGAGAGGTGTTGACCGCAAATGGCGCCGTTTGTTGCTGACGCTGAATTTGGTTTACAGCATCGGTTTCGTGCTGGCTTACGTCGGCGTTTTGGTGGCTGCAATGATCCTGGCGCTGACCGAGGGAATGTCCGTCGGCGACGAGGATATGTTCGCATCAATGTTTGGGGTTTTGGTGGCGTTTTACGTCGCTTTCATAGTGCTGATGGTCGTCGGTATGGCCTCCAGCATCCTGCAGTACATCTGCATCTATAAGCTGTATGAGGAGCTGGTGCCGGAAAAGGCTATCAAATATTTCCTCATCAGTCTGCTGGTGCCGCTCGGACAGGCTATCTGCCTGACGAAGTGCAAGAACAGCACCGTCGGTGTGCCGGAGCCGGCCATGACCTACGCCCCGGCTATGCGCTATCAGCCGGTCGTCCCGGAAACGCCGGTTATTCCGGCTGTGCCCGAAGTGCCGACCGAGCCGGAAATCCCTGCCGAGCCGGAAGTACCGACCGAGCCGGAAACACCGGTCGATCCCGAATAATGTTCCCAACGTCCCATCCGATTTCGGGTGGGACGTTGGTATTTGTGACGTTTTTATGTCGTAATCGCGGAAAAAATGCCGAACGGCTTGCAATTTCTTCCAGTTTCGGTTATAATGGCAATAACTATTGAATGGTTGCCCCTGCGTGTAACAAAAAGGAGAAGTACATGAACGAACGATTGATTGCATATGCGGCCAAACAGCGCGACGTGTGCGTGAAGAACGACACGATATCCAATGAGCTGTTCCGCGAATACGGTGTTAACCGCGGTCTGCGTGATCTGGAAGGAAAAGGCGTGCTGACCGGCTTGACCAATATCTCCAAGATCATTTCCTTTAACGAAGAAAACGGCGAGCGTATTCCGTGCGACGGTCAGTTGTGGTATCGCGGCTATACCATCCGCTCGTTGATCGATGCGTTGGGCGAGGATGAGTTTGGTTTTGAAAAGACCGCCTATCTGTTGCTGTTCGGTGAGCAACCGACTGCCGATGAGGTAAAGGAGTTTGCCTCGTTGCTGGGGGATAGCCGCACGTTGCCCACCAATTTCACCCGGGACGTGATCATGAAAGCCCCTTCGCGCGATATTATGAACTCCATGACGCGCAGTATCTTGACGCTGGCCTCCTACGACCCGAAGGTATCCTCCGCTTTGTTAGAGGACAGTATCCGTCAATGCGTACAGCTCATCTCGGTATTTCCGATGCTGGCGGTATACGGTTACCATGCTTACAATCATTACGATAATAACAGCAGTATGTATATCCACCGTCCGTTGCCGGAGCTGTCCACCGCCGAAAACTTTTTGCGTATGCTCCGCCCGGATAGCGCCTATACTCAGCTTGAGGCCAAGGTGCTCGATGTTGTGCTGATGCTGCATATGGAGCACGGCGGCGGCAATAACTCCACCTTTACCACGCGTGTGGTCACCTCCTCCGGATCGGACACCTATTCGTCCATGGCGGCGGCGATGTCCTCGCTCAAAGGTCCGAAGCACGGCGGTGCTAACATCAAGGTCATGGATATGATGAGCGACATCCGCGCACATGTGTCGGATATCACCAATCGTGCGGAAGTGTCGGCATATCTCGAAAAGATCGTCGATGGCCGGACCTTCGACGGCAAGGGTCTGATCTACGGTATGGGGCATGCGGTGTATTCGGTGTCCGATCCGCGTGAACGGATTTTGAAATCGTACGTCGAACAGCTTGCCTCCGCCAAGCATAAAGACGCCGACGTTGAGCTGTACCGCATCATCGAGGAGGAAGCTCCCCGTATCATTGCGGAAAAGCGCCGCATTTATAAGGGCGTTAGCCCCAACGTCGATTTCTACAGCGGTTTCGTGTATGAGATGCTGGGCATCCCGACCGAGCTGTATACGCCGTTGTTTGCCATTGCGCGCATCGTTGGCTGGAGTGCCCACCGCATCGAGGAATTGATCGGCATGGGCAAGATCATCCGTCCGGCATATATGAGCGTCATGGAGGAAAAAGATACCTGATGTATTCAAAACAGCTCATGCGGCGCATGGGCTGTTTTGGCGGACACGCATGTTTGGCGACATCCGCCCGTATGATAAACTATCGGAGGAATCTGTAAATGGATCTTGTGGCATTTATCTCCGCAAAATGGCTGCCGCTGTTACTGACGGCTGTTATTGCCTATCTGCTCGGCAGCATAAGCCCGGCCATTCTGGTTGGTCGCTGTTTTGCCAAAACGGATATCCGCGAAATGGGTAGCGGCAACGCCGGTGCGACCAACGTGCTTCGCTCGCTTGGTAAGGTTCCGGCGATCATCACCACCGCCGGTGACCTCGCCAAAAGCGTGGTAGCGGTCCTGCTCAGCCGTTTATTCATGGCTAACCTCGGCGGCGATTTTAACGTCGATCAGTCGGTGCGCATCGGCATGTATATCGCCGGTGTGGTGTGTATCCTCGGTCATTTGTTCCCGTTGTACTACGGCTTCCGCGGCGGCAAGGGTGTCATGGCGACGCTTGGTATGCTGCTGGTGGTCGATTGGCGCGTGGCGCTGGCCGCGCTGGGCGGCTTTATTCTGGTCGTGGCGCTTACGCAGTACGTGTCGCTCGGCTCGATGATTGCCGGTGTGGTCATGACGGCGGCAACCTTTGTATTCTGCTATGCGGTAGACGGTCTGGCGCTGAACCTATCGTTGCTGTGCACGGTGTTTCCGGCGATCATTACGGTGGTCGTTACCATCAAGCACAGTGCCAACATCCGTCGCCTGATCAACGGCACAGAAAGCAAGCTGTCTTTCTGTTCCAAGAAAGAGGTGTGATATGGCACACATCGTTGTACTCGGTTCCGGCGGCTGGGGTACCGCTTTGGCGACCATGTCTCTTAAAAACGGTCACAGCGTAACCATGTGGTCTCCCTTTGAGGAGGAGATCCACGCGATCCGTCGTGACGGCCAGCACAAAAAACTGCTGCCCGGCGTGCCGGTGCCGTTGTCCATGGGGCTCACCACCGATATCGCGTGTGTGGCCGAGGCGGATCTGGTGATCATGACGGTACCGTCCTTCGCTATTCAGGCTACCGCACAACAGATGCGCCCGCATCTCCGTCCCGATACCATCATTGCCAACGCCGGCAAGGGTCTCGGTCCGGCGAAATACCGCCGCTTTTCCGAGATTTTAAAAGACGAGCTACCCGGCGCCCGCATTGCGGTGCTTTCCGGTCCGTCTCATGCAGAGGAGGTCGCCCGCGGTGTGCCGACCTCGGTGTGCATCGCCTCCGAAAACGTGGAGGATGCCGAGCGTGCGCAGGATCTGCTGATGAACGCCAAGTTCCGCATTTACGTGACCGATGACGTGGTGGGCGTCGAGCTGGGCGGTGCGCTGAAAAACGCAATTGCGCTGGCCGCCGGCATTTGCGACGGTCTCAATCTGGGCGATAATACTAAGGCAGCGCTGATGACACGCGGTCTGGCCGAGATCGCCCGACTGGGCGTAGCACTCGGTGCGCAGGCGAACACCTTCTCCGGTCTGTCCGGCATGGGTGACCTCATCGTCACCTGTGGCAGTATGCATTCGCGCAACCGCCGCGCCGGTATTCTCATCGGCGAGGGCATGCCTGCCGATAAAGCGGTGGAGCAGGTCGGCACGGTCGAGGGGTACTACGTCTGTGCCGCCGCGTATAAGCTGGCGCAACAGTACGGCGTGGAGATCCCTATCATCGAGCAATGCTATCGCATTTGCTATGAAGGCCGTTCACCGCGCGAGGCACTTTTCAACTTGCTGGACCGCCCGAAGCAATCGTTCGAAAACTTCGGTGGCTGAATTTAAAAAAAATTCACATTTACCTCTTGATTTTTTCTGATAAATGGCTACAATAGTTTTAGCACTCAAACGAGGCGAGTGCTAAACATAGGAATACATTTCTTGTAAGGAGGAATATCAATATGTCTATTAAACCGTTAGCAGACCGCGTGGTCGTCAAGATCGGCGAAGCGGAGGAGACGACGGCAAGCGGCATTATTCTGGCCGGCTCTGCCAAAGAAAAACCGCAGGTTGCCGAGGTCGTGGCGATTGGTCCGGGCGCTGTTGTGGACGGCAAGCTCGTGCCGATGACTGTCAAGGTGGGCGATAAGGTGCTTACCGCCAAATACGCCGGCTCGGAAGTCAAGCTGGATGGCGAGAACTACACCATCGTCCGCGAGAGTGACATTCTGGCAATCGTCGAATGATTGAAAGGGGATAAGCAACATGGCAAAACAGATTAAATACGGCGAGGATGCACGCAAGTCCTTGCAGGCAGGTATCGACCAGTTGGCCGATACCGTCAAGATCACGATGGGTCCGCGCGGCCGCAACGTCGTGCTGGATAAGAAGTTTGGTGCACCGCTCATCACCAACGACGGTGTGACCATTGCAAAGGAGATCGAGCTGGACGATCCGTTTGAAAACATGGGCGCGCAGCTGGTGAAGGAAGTCGCCACCAAGACCAACGACGTTGCCGGTGACGGTACTACCACCGCCACGCTGTTGGCGCAGGCTCTCATCCGTGAGGGTATGAAAAACGTTGCTGCCGGTGAGAATCCGATGGGCGTCAAACTGGGTATCCAGAAGGCGGTCGATGCGGTAGTTTCCGAGCTGAAAAACAACGCCAAAAAGGTCAGCGGTACGCAGGATATTGCCCGCGTGGCCACCATTTCGGCCGGTGATTCTGTCATCGGTGAGCTGATTGCTGAGGCGATGGAGAAGGTCACCGCCGACGGTGTTATCACCATCGAGGAATCCAAGACCGCCGAGACCTACACCGAAGTGGTTGAGGGTATGCAGTTCGACCGCGGCTATATCACGCCGTATATGGTCACCGATACCGATAAGATGGAAGCCGTCCTGCAGGACGCGGTCATTCTCATCACCGATAAGAAGATCAGCAATATCCAGGATATTCTGCCGTTGCTTGAGCAGGTGATGAAGTCCGGCCGCAAGCTGCTTATCGTGGCGGAGGACGTGGAGGGCGAAGCGCTCACGACGCTTATCGTCAACAAGCTGCGCGGCACCTTTACCTGCGTGGCGGTCAAAGCCCCCGGCTTTGGCGATCGCCGCAAGGAGATGCTGCAGGACATTGCCATTCTCACGGGTGGCGAGGTCATCTCCTCCGAGCTTGGCCTTGAGCTGAAGGACACCAATGTCAACCAGCTCGGCCGCGCAAGAC
>JAFUPS010000095.1 GCA_017481085.1 Clostridia bacterium
ATCGCGCCATCTCCATTCCGTTTGCGCAGGCTGTGCCGAAGGTGGCGGTCATTGACCCGGACCATTGCCGTATGCTTAAAAGCGGCAAATGCGGCGTATGCGCCAAGGTATGCACAGCCAACTCCATCGAATACCGCCAACGGGATACCTACGTAGAAGAGCAGTACGGCGCCATCGTGGCGGCCACCGGCTTTGAGCCTATCTCGCTGGAGGCATTTGATGAGTTCGCCTACGCCCAATCGCCCGACGTGGTCACCTCGCTGGAATTTGAACGCCTGACCAATGCCGCCGGTCCAACAGGCGGGCATTTACAGCGGCCGTCGGACGGTCGCGAGCCCAAAACCGTAGTGTTTGTACAATGCGTCGGTTCGCGGTGTGACGGCGAAGGGAAGGGCAAGCCGTATTGCTCCACAATTTGTTGCATGTATACTGCCAAACACGCCATGCTCATACGGGAGAAATATCCCGATACCGAGGTCTACGTATTTTACATCGACGTCCGCACACCGGGCAAGAATTTCGATGAATTCTATCGCCGCGCGGTCGAGCAATACGGTGTGCATTATATCAAAGGCATGGTCGGCAAGGTCACACCGCAGGCGGACGGTACGCTTGGTGTGCAGGCATCCGACCTGCTGGCCGGTGAACAACTGCATATCACCGCCGATATGGTGGTGCTGGCGGCGGCTATCGAGCCGAGCAAAAATGCCCGCGCGCTGGCTACGATGCTCACCGCTCCCATGGATACCAACGACTTTTTCACCGAGGCACATCCCAAGCTGCGTCCGGTAGAAAGCCCCACCGCCGGCGTGTTTTTGTCCGGCACGTGCCAAGGCCCGAAGGATATTCCCGAAACGGTGGCGCAGGCATCTGCGGCCGCCGCCAAGGTGATCGGGCTGTTGTGTAAGCCGCATCTCACCGGTAACCCCTGCGTAGCGCAGGCAGACGAAGCGCTGTGCAACGGCTGCTCCAACTGCCAAAACGTCTGTCCGTACGGTGCCATCGGCTATGAGGATCGCACCGACCGTTCCGCGCGCATTCGCCGTGTGGCGGTCGTCAATCCGGCGGTGTGTCAAGGCTGTGGTGCGTGTACCGTCACCTGCCCGTCGGGTGCAATGGATTTAAAGGGCTTTTCCAATAAACAAATCATGGCGGAGGTGGATGCGCTGTGTCTGTAACCGAATTCCGCCCCAAGATCGTGGCGTTTTGCTGCAATTGGTGCTCGTATGCCGGTGCTGACCTGGCCGGCACCAACCGTTTAGGCTATCCGGCCGAGGTGCGCATCATCCGCGTACCTTGTTCTTGCCGTGTCAATCCGCTGTTTATCCTGCGCGCGTTTCAGCGTGGGGCAGACGGTGTGATTCTGTGTGGCTGTCACCCGGGTGATTGCCATTATTCCACCGGCAACTACTACGCTCGCCGCCGCATGACGGCGTTGTTTTCGTTGCTCGATTACCTCGGCATTGAAAAGGAGCGCGCACGTGTGGAATGGATTTCTGCCGCCGAAGGCGCGAAGTTTGCCGCCACCATGGACGATTTTGTCAAAACCGTTACCGCCCTTGGTGAGAACCGGAGATTGGAGGATCTGCGATGCAAAACGAAATGATCGCCAACGTCTCCGCTTTACTGGCCGACGGCAAGGTCGACCGCGTGCTCGGATGGAAACGCGGCGAGCTCGGCTGGGACGTTTCCCCGGCTGTATTCCATACGCCCCGGGAGCTACAGCAGGAATTTGTGTACGACCGCTATTGCGGTGCCAATCTGTCCAAGTATCTTGTCGCCGAATGCCGTAAAGGTGGACGCCTTGCCATATTTCTCAAACCGTGCGACCGCCCGGCCTTTGAGCTGTTGGTCAAGGAGCATCGCATTTCCCGTGAAATGTGCCATGTGCTGGAGGTGCCGTGCAGCGGCAGCTATAGCTACGACCCCGAAGCAGAGGAAGACCGCTTGGATATTCGCTGTGCCGCTTGCGAGCACGCCGATGCCCATCCTTTGCACAAGCAGGTAGAGGACATCGAAGCGATGACACCGGCAGAACGCTTTGCCTTTTGGCAGGGCGAGCTGTCCCGTTGCATTCGTTGCAACGCCTGCCGTAATGCCTGCCCGGCCTGCACCTGCGAAAGCTGTGTGTTTGATAATCCGGCCTCCGGTGTGGCACAAAAGGCGGCAACCAACAGCTTTGAAGAGAATTTGTTTCATATCATTCGGGCGTTTCACGTCGCTGGCCGATGCGTCGATTGCGGCGAATGCTCCCGGGTGTGTCCACAGCACATTCCGTTACATTTACTTAATCGTAAGCTCATAAAGGAGCTGCGCAACGCCTACGGCGAGGATGCATCGCTGACCGCCTTTTGCGAGACCGATCCCGAGCCGTCCGACGTGATAGGGGGTGGCAACCGTGCGTAAGCTTTCGTTGGTATCGCTTCCCTTATTATTTGCGGCAATCGACGAACGGATGCCGCTGTATCTGCCGGTACGCAGTGACGGTCGTGTGGAGTTTACGCGATGGATGGGTGGACAGGATATTGCCTTTACAGGCAACACCGACCGCAGTGCCAAGGATTTCTTCTTTCCGCAATCGGAGGAGCTGATGCGCCTGCGCCGAGAGGGCAAACGGGTGGAGGTTTTGGATACCCGTCGGGAGGCAGAAGACTTTGTTCTGTTCGGCGTCCGTCCGTGCGATGTCAAGAGCTTCGATATTCTCGATTCGGTCTTTTTGGCCGGGCCGGTCGATTCGTACTACGCCACACGCCGTGAGCACGGCGTGGTGGTCTCGTTGGCGTGTCATCTGCCGTCCTCTACCTGTTTTTGCAGTGCGTTTGGCATTGATGCCGCCGACCCGGCAGGGGATGTGGCCGCTTGGTTAGCCGGCGATACGCTGTATCTCCGTGCCAATACCGAAAAGGGCGAGCGTTGGCTCGCCGCTTACGATACCCTCACCGAACCGTCCGATGAAAATGCGATTGCCGATCTGCAGCAGATTCGCGACAAGGTTTCTGCCTTGCCACTTGCCAAGCTGAATACGGCGGTCTTCGGCGGCGATAAGCTGGCGACCTTCTTCGATCTGCCGGATTGGGAATCGCTTTCCGTGGCTTGTCTGGGCTGCGGCACCTGCACTTTTGTGTGCCCGACCTGCCAATGCTACGATATTGTCGATTTCTATACCGGCCATGGCATCCAACGCCTGCGCTGCTGGGATAGCTGTATGTACAGCGACTTTACCAAAATGGCGCACGGCAACCCCCGCACCACCCAGCGAGAGCGTTTTCGCCAGCGGTTTATGCATAAACTGGTATATTATCCCGCCGAGCACGAGGGCGTGTTCGGCTGTGTCGGTTGTGGCCGTTGCCTGAGAAAATGTCCGCAGGCATTGCATATCGCCAAGGTCATGCGCACACTGGGGAAGGAGGACTGACCGTGAGAGAAGAAGCCTTAATTCCCCACATCGGCGTGGTTACCGAAATCCGGCAGGATACGCCGGACGTCAAGACCTTCCGTGTGGTCACGCCGGAGGGCGAAAAACCGTTTACGCACATCCCCGGTCAATGCGCCATGCTGTCCGTTCCGGGCATCGGCGAGGCGATGTTTTCCATTACTTCGTCCCCGACGGTGGCTGCATATCTGGAATTTTCCATTAAAAAATGCGGCTGCGTTACCGATTGGTTGCATCAGATGGAGCCCGGTCAGCAGATTACCATCCGTGGTCCGTACGGCAACGGTTTTCCGGTGGAGGGTGACCTGCTTGGCAAGGATCTGTTGTTTATTGCCGGCGGTATCGGCCTTGCGCCGCTTCGCTCGGTCATCAACTACGTCCGTGCCAACCGTCAACGCTACGGCAGCGTGCGCATCGTTTACGGTTCGCGCTCCAAGGATGACCTCGTCGACTACCGCGAGATCTTAGAGGAATGGCAGACCGACGAAAGCCTGGAGGTCTACCTCACCGTAGACCGTGAACAGCCGGAATGGGACGGTCACGTGGGGTTTGTACCATCCTACGTGACCGAGCTGCAACCCGATCCGTCACAGACGGTGCTGATGTGCGGTCCGCCGGTCATGATCAAATTCACGCTGGCTGCGCTCAAAGAGCTCGGCTTTGCGGATACACGCATCTATACCACCATGGAGCTGCGCATGAAATGCGGCGTCGGCAAATGCGGACGTTGCAATATTGGCAGCAAATACGTCTGTAAGGACGGTCCGGTGTTCACCTTTGACCAACTCGGTGAACTGCCGGATGAGTACTAAATAAAGGAGGGACTTCTATGGAACACATGGTAACGGTTTATCTGTACGGTAAACCGTATGAAGTTCCGTCTGAACTCACCATCATGCGTGCAATGGAATACGCCGGTTACCAGCTGACGCGCGGCTGTGGCTGTCGCAACGGCTTTTGCGGTGCCTGCGCCACCATCTACCGCATTGAGGGCGACCGTAAGCTCCGCACCGGTCTGGCCTGCCAGACCAAGGTGGAGGAGGGCATGTACGTTGCTACTCTGCCGTTTTTTCCGCTGGTCAAGCAGGTGTACGATATCGAGACTATCCGTCCGACCGAGCAGATCATGCGACAACTGTATCCGGAGATCTACGCCTGTGTGGGCTGTAACGCCTGCACGCGTGCGTGTCCGCAGGAGCTGAACGTGATGCAGTATATCGCCTACGCCCAGCGCGGCGAATACGATAAATGTGCAGAGGCATCGTTTGATTGCGTCATGTGCGGCATTTGCTCGTCCCGATGCCCGGCCGGCATCTCCCATCCGCAGGTCGCCATGCTGGCCCGCCGCTTGAATGGGCGGTATCTTGCTCCGGCGTGTGCGCATTTGGAGGACCGTGTCAAGGAGATCGAAGAAGGCCGCTTAGCCGAAGAGCTGGCGGCGTTGATGGGCCGGTCGGTGGATGACCTCAAGGAACTGTACAACAACCGCGATATCGAGCAGTAAGGAGGCGGAACAGATGTATAACGAACCACAGCTGCAGCAGTCGCTGTCGCGGGTGGCGGCTAACCGCGAACGCAATATTTCGTTACAGCCGGAACGCATGACCGCCACGCAAAAGGACGAGCTGTTACAGGCATACCATCCCGATTATCGTCCGACGGAATTTGATACGCTGACCATTGGCCCGAACAAAGGGGAGAAGGTCCCGTGTGAGCTGGCCGCCATGTTGCAGGCCGGCAGTCGGTTGACCGGGCAGGAAACGCTGTCCGACCCGGCATACGACGTCGACGTATTGGTTATCGGCGGTGGCGGTGCCGGTGCTGCCGCGGCTATCGAGGCACATGCGGCCGGAGCATCGGTGTTGCTGGTCACCAAACTGCGCTTAGGCGATGCCAATACCATGATGGCCGAGGGCGGCATTCAGGCGGCGGATAAACCGGGCGATTCCCCGGCACAGCATTACCTGGATGCGTTTGGCGGCGGTCACTTTGCCGCTCGTCCGGAGCTTTTGGGCAAGCTGGTGACCGATGCGCCTGCCGCTATCAAATGGCTGTCCGATCTGGGTGTGGAGTTTGATAAGCATCCCGACGGTACTATGGTTACCACACACGGTGGCGGCACCTCGCGCAAGCGTATGCACGCCGCCAAGGACTACTCCGGTGCAGAAATTATGCGCACGTTGC